>JANODQ010000213.1:0-6124 GCA_031412775.1 Pirellulaceae bacterium
GCCGCCGCTCTCCGAACGGGTCAAACCAACATGGAAGCGACCGCGCGTAATAATTTTGTCTACGCTGGCGGCGTTCCTGTTTTCTATTGGCCAATCCTGAACACAAATATTGACGCTCCAAACTTTTATCTGCGTGGAGCAAAGATCAAAAACGATGCCATCTTTGGGCAACAAGTTCTTCTCGATTGGGATCTCTACAACTTGCTTGGGATCGACGGACCGGATGGCACCGATTGGTTGCTATCAACCGACTACTTATCCGAACGTGGCTTCGCCCCAGGCACGACCTTTCGATACAACGTACCCAACACACTATTACCCGGTCCAGCAACCGGAATAATCGATGCATGGGGATTGTCGGACAAAGGTCTTGATACGCTTGGTCAAGGTCGATTCGGTTTGGTGCCAGAGGCCGACCCGCGCTTTCGAGTTTTCATGCAGCATCGTCAATTACTAACTCCTAATCTCGATTTAACCGCCGAGCTTGGCTGGATTAGCGATCGCAATTTCCTTGAGCAGTACATGGAACAGTCATGGGATCAAAACAAAGACCAAGACACCAATATTAGGCTTCGCCGATATGCTGGAAATCAAATGCTGGATTTGATGGCACAAGCCCGCATCAATCCGTTTTTCACAGAGACCGAACAGCTTCCAAGATTGGATTACTACGTCCTCGGTCAATCGATCTTTGATCGCCTAACATGGTATTCGCAATCACAAGTTGGATACTCGAGGCTAAGAGTCTTAAGCACTCCTCTCAATGCTCAAGATCTAGCCGCCTTTAATCGGATGCCCTGGGAAGTGAATGCGGAAGGTATTCGCGCAGGGACGCGACAAGAATTAGCATTACCACTTGAGCTTGGGCCGATGAAAGTCACCCCATACATCAACGGTGAAGCAATGACTTGGGGACAAGACGTAACGGGGCAATCGATCACGCGACTGACAGGTCAAGCAGGTGTTCGTTCCGCGTTACCGTTCTGGAAGGTCTACCCAGAAATTCAAAATCGATTGTTTAACGTCAACGGCATCGCACATAAGGCGTCGTTTAATACGGAGTTCTTTTATGCAGATAGCAGCCAGAACGTTTCTCAATTTCCTTTGTATGATCCGCTGGACGATAACGCTCAGGAACACTTTCGACGCCGAATGGTCGCAAACACTTTTGGTGGAGCACTCCCTGACCAGTTAGATTCTCGTGCTTATGCGATTCGACAAGGCATGCAGCGTTATGTAACGGCCGCTTCAAAAGAAGTCGTCGAAGACCAAATGCAATTTCGAGTCGGTCTAGATCAACGATGGCAGACGAAACGCGGTATCCCTGGACGTGAACGCATCACCGATTTGATCGAGTTCGACGTCGAAGGGATTCTGTTTCCGGATCCAGATCGCGACAATTTTGGTCAAACTGTTGGGGCTCTAAACTACGATGCAAGATTTCATGTTGGCGATCGTGTTTCATTGCTGAGCGATGGCTACGCAGATTTGTTTGATAAGGGGCTTCGTACTCTCAGCGGAGGCATCATGTTGACGCGTCCCGGTCGTGGCGATTGGTACGTGGGTCTGACGGCTATTCGCGGTCCTGTGGAAACGTTGGTTGCCAACACAAACCTTAATTATCGGGTCAATGAAAAGTGGATTATCGCCAGCGGCTCGACCTTCGACTTTAACGAAGTCGGTAACGTCGGTAACTCTGCATCGATCACGCGAATCGGTGAATCGTTCTTGACACAAGTCGGGCTCAATGTTGACGTGAGTCGAAGCAATACATCGCTCTTTTTTAACGTCGAACCACGCTTCCTACCGCTCCGTCGACTCGGTCAACTCGGCGGCATGGCGATCCCCCCAGCCGGACTCTACGGCCTAGAGTAATCTTGAATAATGCTGGCTGGATATGGAAACCACGGCCTGATGAAGTAAACCAAAACGGTGATAACCGCGAGCACATTAAGCCAGTTACCGAAGTACAAGAAAATTGTCACATCGTCTCGGAGCGATGCTTGGACGACCATCGCACCTGGAACGTCCGATTGAAGCTGTTGAGTAATTTCGCCTGTCGGAGCGATTGTGCAACTTATACCAGTACCTGCCACTCGAACCATCCAACGTCGATTTTCGATCGTTCGTACCTGCGAGAGTCGCATGTGTTGCCGCAGCGCGACTTCATGACGAAATGCCGACGCATTGATGATGGAAACGAGAATTTGCGAGCCTGCCTGAACGGTACTTCGTGAAACCCAGTGAATAATATCTTCGTAACACACAAGAAGCCCAATCTTACTTCCGTCCTCTAAGACCATCGGTGCAGCGTTTTCTCCAGGCCGCATGTAAGAGTCAAGCTGGAACCAATCGTGAAGCCACGGAAACGAACTTTCAAACGGAACATACTCGCCGATCGGCATCAGGCTTCGCTTGTGATATAGTTGCCGGATTTCCCCTTGAGGGTAGAGAAGAAAAGCGGATTGATAGTAAGCCTTGCCTTTTGCATCGGACGAATCAAAGACTCGACCTCCCACGATCAAGGGCTTTGTGAAATCAAGGATAGGAGTCACGTCTACAAAAGGTTCCTCGGAACTTAATTTGACCTCTTCCGCATGTTGGAACGATTTTAAATTTAACGAATGAGTTCCCAACGTGGATTCAGGCCAAATAAAGAGATCGCAGTTCTCAGTGATCGCTCTTGATTGCTCTCGAAGCTTGGCAATGGATTCGTTGAAAGACGGGTCTTGTTGAATCGCTCCGATCGTGATCGAACGTCTATCAGATTCGGTGGATTCGACGCCGTCCCTGCGAATTGCGCCGTATCCTATAGCGATAAAAAAAACCGCAGAATTCAATCCGATAAGATACTTCGCTAGTTTAACTCTCCTTTCATTTGTGGCTTTCCAGGCATCCAGCATCAACGCCGGCAGGCTTGTGACACACAAGACGATGACACTGGCAGTGCTGGCCCCGGCTATGTCCATACACTGGACAAGCTCAAGCCACCCAAGTTGTGAGTGCCCTAGCGTCCACGGAAAAATTCGCGGCCAGTAAAGTTCAGCAGAAATCCAAATGGCCGATGGAATTAGGAATCCGAGATTTACTGGATTCTTGCTTCGCAACCATGCGATCGACGTCCCGAAAAGCATAACCGGAACTGTCTCAAATCCTACAAGAACCCAAAAAATGGTACGTGGAAGATTTCCTTCTTGATTTAATGAGTATGCGAGCATGTCTTCCGCCCACCAGAAGGATTGCGATATAGCTGTGAGGCCAAAAACAGTGCTGTATCCGAGAACCTTCATGGTGGAGCAATTGAAAGCAACCAACCAAAAGATCGACACAGATAACCAGGTACACCACCAACGGTCCACCAGCATCCAGTCATAAGACCAAACAACTCCCGATAAAAAAGCAACGGCTAGCAAAAGCAAAGTTTGGAATACTTCAATCAATCTCGCTTGCTGGCTCCGGGGGTGGTCTGATGATAATGTTGTTTTTCCTGAGCCGTAAACGCTCGCCTCAGGTGCTATTTGGTAAACGGTGGTACATATAATACCTATGGTTAGCGCCGTCGGCTTAGTTTTCATCAGGCCACTCCGGGGGCTGCCGGAGTTCTCGATATTAATCGCCGATGAATCTGACGATTTACTCAAGTGACAGTAGCGTCTAAGCATGGCAAATACGCGGCTGTTTTAGTGAGTTTTTATTAATCCGCTTGTAAAACGAAACGATTTCAGCCGAGTCGGCGTGAACGCGAATCATATTAAGCAAACCCTTTTGAAATTGAAGGTTGCAATGAATCGAGACGGAACTTGATGCCAAGTTTCCCGATACGAGTTTTACTTCCTGATACAAATAACCACAAGAATCTTCAAGAATCGCTAGGGAAGTCGCAGATTCTTGCTCGGACACAGGAACAACACACCCGCGAAAAGTGGTAATCCAATCTGACAATCCATTCATCCCCTGAGCGTGCCCGCCAAAAGGAACATCTGGGGTAGCAATCACGCACTCGACTACGACCGAAGATGAGATACACAATTTCAACTCATCCAAAGCCAATGCTGATTGTTGAGATTTGTGACGACCGAAAAGTTCATTCGAAATCCAGTCCATCGCTCGACGCTCAGAATGAAGAATCTCGCTGAATTTAAAAACGTAGCCGTCATCGCTAAGGGTCTCTGCCAGGATGCGAGAAGCGGCGGGGGACAAATACTCGCCGCGTTCGGCCTTGCGGATCAATCGGTCGCAATACCCGGCACGTTCAGCAAGTTCTTGCTGCGTCCAACCCAACTGTAAACGGCGAGTTCGAATTCTATCGCCATCGATTTGCAAGTCTCGAGATTTTGTCATTTGCTTTGGTCCTGCTTACCATCACGCTTAGAAATGAACTCGCTCGGGTGTTGATCCTGCGCCGTCGCAATTAAATGCGTCTCCAATCAACCCGGAATGTCGAAGTTTAGAGCAATCGACCTGCCGTGCAACCCCACAGTAAGAGACCTAATCGAACAAAAACAAATAAGAATTTGAGTACATCATTCTACGAAGCCCGAGTGTTGTTCCGGTTTTATTCCGGTTGCGTTCCGGTTTGGTTCCTTGTGCTTCTTTTGAAGAGCCGTCATGCTCCTTGGCGTCAATCGAAAGTGGAATTTCCGATCGGTGGGGAGAATCACTTCTGTAGACGAGCATCATGTGAAAGTCAGGGGAGGGTGGGCAAGTATGAAAGATACGAACGTTTGCTACATATCTCGGAGATTTATCGCCGCGACGCCGCTGAAGAAGATGTTTCAGAGCCACGACACTCGAGGCGGTGGAACAAATTCAAACGGTTTCACGCTCGTCGAACTCTTGGTCGTCGTTGCAATCATCGGTGTTTTGGCCGGGCTAATTCTTCCCGCCGTTCAAAATGCTCGTGAAGCGTCTCGTCGAATGCAGTGCAGCAACAATTTGCGGAATCAGGGAATCGCTGTACTTAATTTCGAGAACGCCAAAGGATTTTTGCCGCCTGGTCGCAATAGACGCAACGACGTGGATTGGTCGTGGAGTTTCTACATCCTGCCGATGCTCGAGCAACACGCAATTCAAGAACAAGCCATCCAGGAAAAGGCTTGGGATGATCCCATCAACGCCAACACCGTAGCAAAGATTTTACCGATATATCGCTGTCCCAGTTCCGCTAAGCAAATGATCGGGGACACTGACTACGCAGGCCTTACGGGGTCCATTCGAGGTGCCGCATTGGGCGAGAATCCGTTCAATCGCGGTGCATTAATCTATGTCGATCAAGTTAGAGAGTTCGAGCTTCCCATCGCCAGTGTGACGGATGGACTCAGCCAAACGCTGTGCATAAGCGAGTCGTATGATCTCCCGTCGCCAACAGGTCGATGGGCTAGCGGCCTGAACTGTATTTCTCACGACGTAGGAACGGTTAACTCCCGAGAAGATGGCATTCGTAGTCTTCACCCGAATGGCGCCAATGCGGTTTATCTAGATGGGTCTGTCGTTTTTTTAACCCGATACATCGATGAATTGGTTCTGACGAGTCTTCTGACCCGCAATGGCCATGAAGACGAACTGTTGGTCGATTAAAAATTTCTGTCGATTGAAACGTAGTAAATCGGATTTCTAACTTTGAACTGAAAGGGATAGCAGCAAGATCAGCAGCGATGAGTAACGGCCGGCACGCGATTAATTCGAGGTGTTTTGCATCATCAAAAAAATTGAGTAATCGGACTTACCAGGATAGTTAGTCCTCTACATGGTGAAGGGATTCGACAACACAAGTTTTTTCTTTGAGGAAATGAATCATGATTCGTGCATTGGTATTCGCTTTAGTGGCCACGTTCGCAATCTCGTCAACGGCATTGGCAGGCGGCGGTGGTGGAACGAAAAAAGACTCTACCGTTAAGGTTACGAATGATCTAACTACCGTCTTCGCCGTAATTATTAACGCGACTCCGGCTGACATAACAGCGATCGAAGGAGCAGGTGATTTGAGCGCTCAGTTGACAAAACTGAAAAGTATGGGAGGCGTCACCATCGACCCAGGCAAAACCGCTAATATCAAGGTGAAATCTGGGAATCAGTCCATTCGCTTTTATGAAGTTAATGCTACGCCCGAAGTAATTGATATAGG
>JANODQ010000214.1:0-2831 GCA_031412775.1 Pirellulaceae bacterium
GTTTGAGCCACCACCCGCACTCCTGCGCTAGTTCTGCAACCCAGAAGACTGCTCTTGGTGAACTGTCGCAATCCGGTAACAATTAGGTTGTCGAGTTCAATCGCGACGAACGCTAAGCGTCTCCGATCGCCGAACGTCAGAGGCAATTGAATCCCGTCTACGAGCGAGCGAAAATGAAGCGTTCGGCGTCTGATAGAATGCTTCAACTTCGAGAGATCGGATATGCAGCGCATCAGAGCTAGAGCGTGGCCGCCAAGTAGAGAAATCTCACCGCCTTAGCTTTGCCCACATTGGTTCCCTTGGTTGATCCAACAAATGCTTCCAGCTGGGGAGCGTTCTCTGGATCTCGTATGGCATCCAACAGAAGCCCCAGATCAATTCCGCCAGCGGCAGTTAAAGCGGCGGCTTCAGGAGCTGCTACTCTGGCTTGGTCAAGAAGGCCAAGCTGGAAATGTCTATCAATTAGGACCAAAACTAACGACTGAAACATGTACCCACGAAGCAATTCCCGTTGATGCCAATCGGCATTCTGCAGAAACTCGTTAACACCAAAAACCACCCGTTCGTGCACAACATCAGCCTCGTCGAAGGTCGTATTGAATTGTCGATAGAGCCCGTCGATCTGCGCCCCTTTTGTCGTCACAAAGCCGTTTAACAAGGTGTGTATGATTTCAGAGAGAATCTTAGTATCGGCCATCCGTATTATGTCACGACGGCTCAACAGCCCAACAAGACGAAGTGGCTCTGCATATTCATGACAAAGGCTCTCAATAAACCACTTAAAAGGCCCTTGGAATTTTGCGTTACGCTGCTCTTCATCATTCAATGGTACATTACTAGAGTTCATCCTACGAAATGACTCTTGTATTTCTAATGGCTGTACCGCCCGAAACTCATCAATCGGCAAACTATATGATAGAAATGTCGACTGCATTTCTTCCGATAGCTGATTGTAGTTTTTACCTCTCAGTTCTTCAGTCTCTAGTTTCGAGGACAGTCTATACTTACGATTGTAGAAATTTTGCAGTGCGTGACTTCTTTGTTGACCATCAACAATTTCCTTCACAGTCTGTCGGGTTGCCAAATCAACCCTTGCATAAAGGAAGATCTTTGGAATCGGATACTCCAGCAAAATCGACTCGATAAAGAAGGATCGGGCCTGCGATGCCCAAACTCCAGCATTGCGCTGATATTCCTCGTTAACAATAATGGCCCTCTCATTTAGGCCTTTGCAGTAGTCGCCCACCGACATCGGGGAATAAAGAGCTCGCATCGATCTAATCCTTCTGAAAGAATACCGCAGATTCGCTTTTGGGCTGCCTCGCATCGACGTGGGCTCGCGAGTTAACAAACGCCATTGATCGGCGCGAGCCGAACTCCTCAGTCCGCTGGTGTTTCAACCCAAAATCGCGCCCGATCAAGATGATCGCTCGCGCGAGATCGACCTCAATTTCTTTGTAATGACTGGACTGAACAACCATACAACCCGAAGCTCCACTCTTAAGCACCTTGGCAATGTTCCGCATCGATGCTTGGAGGTCAACAAAGTAGGCCGAAAAAAAGCGATAGTAGTACGACGCCGATGCCTTGGATGAATGACCCCGAATAGCCGACAGCAAGATTTTTATGTCTTTGGGAAGTCGATCAAAGTTTTGTGTTGGCCGATCGCTTGTTAGGGGAGAACCGAGCATGGAACGCCTTAGGCGTTGCATGTCAGGAAAGACCTCGAACTCTTTCAGGAGTAGAATCTCTGGCAGAGTCGCGTGGACGTAGTCCAGACGTGTCAAATACGGCGGCGAAGTCAAGAATCCGTCGAACGCATCTCGTTTGCCGAGGGACTTGCGTGAGTCTCCTCGTTCAATGGTAATAGAAAATCCATCAGGGTCGTCTTGTGTACTCCGCCAAAGCGAAATTTGTCCCAGCAAGAATCTCCAAGTTTGCAAAAACTCGTTTCTCTCCAATGAAATATTTTCGAGCGTAGTCCCCTTTCTGAACCAGGACGGATTCTTGGTTTTATTTGTTTGAACTAGCTTCCGGGCAAAGGGAAATAAGGCCGTGATGGCCAAACTGTGTGCGGCTTCGTTACTTACCGGAATTTCTCGAAAAGCTGATCCTGCTTCCGCTACGCTGAACGTGGCTTTCTGAGCAACAATCTCATCAAAAGTAGCAATCAACTCGATAGCTTCGTTGCAATCGGCACTCGATACCACTCGAGCGCGACCAAGATGGACCATAACGGGATTAATGTCATACCCACGGCACGAGAATTGGAGACTCGCGCAGGCGGCGGCAGTGGTTCCAGATCCATTCCAAGGATCAATTACCAAAGCGTTTTTTGGAAGTGCTAATTCTCGTAAAGCCCACTCGGCGAAATCGAGAGGATATCCGGCGTAGTAACGATAGAATTCGTTCTTCGCCTGTCGCGACGGCAAGTTCGACGTAACTGAGTCGGAGGCAACGGTCGTCACTCGTCGCCCATTTTCAAGGCCGCGATGAAAGCTTCCTGAGGGATCGAGACCGACCCATATTCCCGCATCTTCAGCTTGCCCTTTTTCTGTTTGTCCAAGAGCTTTCTCTTTCTTGACGCATCCCCGCCATAGCATTTCGCCGTCACGTCCTTGCGCATCGCGCTGATCGTTTCGCGCGCGATGACCTTGCCGCCGATTGCGGCCTGGATGGGGATTTTGAAGAGGTGCCTTGGGATCAGTTCCTTCAGCCGCTCGACCATGCCGCGGCCGCGGACTTCGGCGGTGCCGCGGTGGACGATCATGCTGAGCGCGTCGACGGGCTCCTCGTTGACGAGGATGCTCATCTTGACCAGGTCGCCTTCG
>JANODQ010000215.1:0-7837 GCA_031412775.1 Pirellulaceae bacterium
GGGCGTTGCCCATCGTGAGCCGATGTAATGAGTTTTGCCTTTGACCTTTTTAACCCAGTAGCCCGATGAATGGGCAGTTAGTGGGAAGTCCTTAGACGGTTTTGTAAGCGTTTTTTCCATGAATTAACCCTAGGTCACAATTAGAAGGTGTAACACCCGGGTGTGAGATTTTTTCCCACATGGAAAAAAGTAAGTCCAGAAATGCAGAATCCCCTTGTTTTACAAGGGGATTCTGATGAGAGGCTCCGGTCGGATTTGAACCGACGGTGGCGGATTTGCAATCCGCTGCCTTAGCCACTTGGCGACGGAGCCTTTTCGTAACAGATTATCTAACCGACAAAGTCGGCCTGGTCAAGGCCGACGTAGGCTGACGACGGTCGACTGTTCTGCGTTGGAGAGCGAAGTGTAGCAATCCATTCATAGCGTTTCTATACCGGTTTTGCGTTTTGTTTTCGCAAGAGCCTCCCCTGAAGGAATCACGATTTTTCTAGAATTTCAGCTAATTGCTCGCGTGAAGAGCTTGTAAGTTCAGGATTTTTTGAACATGGTTATTTGAAAATCGAAGCGCCCGTTTTCTGACCTGAAATTCCAAGTTTCAAGCCCCCCTATCTTTTCTTAACACCGACAGACACTTTGAGCATCTTAAAAAACACCGCCAGCACGATTGTTCGCTACGGAGTCACTCGCCGATGGGCTGATGCAGTAGTCCATCAGGGGACCATTTACTTTGTCGAGGTCCCGGACGATCCCTCGGTTGACCGAAAGTCGCAATTCCAATTGGTTTTGGATCAAGTCGATCGCAGATTGCAATCGGTAGGCAGCGATCGTACGCGGCTACTCCAGGTGACGATTTACTTGCCCAACCCAGATGATCTCGGAAGCTTTAATGAACTGTGGGATGCTTGGGTTCCCGACGGACACGCTCCTAGCCGCGCATGTCTGCATACGCAATTGGCATCGCCTGACTACCATGTCGAATTAGTGATTACCGCCGCGGTCGCTTAACAAACTCAAAGGTCATTACAGCCACTCTGCGACTTGCGCAGCGTAGTAAGTGATAATGCCTGTTGCTCCGGCTCGTTTCATTCCTAGCAAGCTCTCCAAAACGACACTCTTTTCGTCGAGCCACCCTCGCTCGGAAGCCGCCTTGAGCATCGCGTATTCGCCAGAGACTTGGTAAACGACCACCGGAACTTGGAAGCTTGATCGGATACGCTGAACGATGTCCAAGTAGGGCATGCCTGGTTTGACCATCACCATGTCGGCGCCTTCTTGCAAGTCCAGTGCGACTTCGTGAATCGCTTCATCGCTCATGGCTGGATGCATTTGATAAGTCTTCTTATCACCACCGCTCAAGTTTTTTGCAGATCCGACGGCGTCACGAAAGGGGCCGTAAAATGCGGACGCGTATTTGGCTGCGTAGGAAAGAATTGCGGCATCGTGAAAACCTGCCGCGTCAAGCGATTGGCGAATCGCTCCAATGCGCCCGTCCATCATGTCCGACGGAGCTAACATGTCGCAGCCCGCCTTTGCTTGCACGATCGCTTGTTGGCAAAGGACCTCAACGGTTTCATCATTCACAACATATCCATCACGCACTAAACCATCTTGACCATGAGTTGTATAGGGATCGAGAGCCACATCGCAGATGATGCCCAATCGGTCCCCAACGACTTGGCGGATCGCTCGCGTGGTGCGGCATATCAAATTGTCTGGGTTCGTTGCTTCCTGCCCATCGGGTGATTTCAGTTTGAGCGGTGTGACAGGAAAAAGTGCAATCGCAGGGATACCAAGTGTCACTGCCCTTTCAGCTTGAGCAACTACTGACTCGATCGACATGCGTGAAACCCCGGGCATCGATAGAACCGGCTCTTCAGCAGAACCCTCAGGCAACACGAACAATGGCCAAATCAAATCGTCGACACTTAAGGAATTCTCTTGAACCAATCGGCGAATCCAAGGACTCCTACGAAGCCTACGAAGCCGCGTCGCTGGAAAATTGCCGCGAGCCAAAAATGAATTGGACGACGATAAGTTAGACAACGGTGAGCTCTTTCTGTTTCAAAAAATCGTACTAATCACGCAGTTGGGCTGCCTATCAAGCGAGCTGCGGACGTCAGTTAACCAATGCGGCATAGGCTTCCAACCTGTAATGTAAGTTTAATCACAGGCTGGAAGCCTATGCCACTGTTAGTTTTCATTCTGCCGCTCGGCCTTATGCGTTCAGTTTTCATGGCATCTGACCAGCTGTGTATACTAGAACCTTATCGGGCGAATGCCTATTCCCAATCGATGTCCTTTCTCGGAGTTTGTTATCTCATGCTCTTCAATTTCTCTCCCAAGAGTATCACCGCTAAGATTGCTTCGTTTTGGAAGCCGTTTCCGGCCTTTGCTTTATGGAGCTCGGTGGCCTCGATCGGAATCCTTGGGGATTTCAATGCGATGGCTCAAGAAAACGCTGGGGGTCGCAAGGAAAACGCCGAGCAATCCAAGCCTGTTGTGATTCGCAACTCGGGCGATACAGCGGTCGTCATCCCCGATTTGAATGCGTCTGATTGGACTGTTTTGTTTAACGGCAAGGAGCTCACCGGCTGGATTCAAAAGAACGGCTGGGCAAACTACCGGATCGTCGATGACACAATCCGAGGAACCACAAACACTAAAAGCCCAAACTCGTTTCTTTGCACTGCCGAAAGCTACGGTGACTTCGAGTTTGCCGTCGAAGTAAAATGTGATCCGCAATTGAACTCGGGAATCCAAACTCGTTCGGCAAGCGACCCCGCTCGCGAAAACGGTCACGTCTTTGGCCCGCAGATCGAGATCGCCACAAACTTGTCCGGATACATCTACGGTGAAGCAACCGGACGCGGCTGGTTGAGTCCTACTCATGAACCGCACGACAAATTCAAGAACGACCAATGGAACCAATTCATTATACGAGCTTCGGGTAAACGGCTTCAAACTTGGATCAATGGTCACTTGATCGAAGACATCACCGACCCGATCGGGGCCGAAGCAGGATTTATCGGACTACAAGTCCACTCGATCAAGCCAACCGACGGCCCATACCAAGTTCAGTGGCGAAATATCCGCATTCGAAAACTATAAACGATCGCTTCGTGGACAATTTTTAACCGCCATTTCCTTCGAGATTTTGCAGTATAGGATTAGTTCTTGCTGTGTTGGATAAAAACGCGGCAAGAAGCCGTCCAGACGACTGCATTTTTTACAAGTCTGCGGAGAGACTTGGCTACTAAAAAAATTATAAATTTCAATCTACCCCTGGGGATTACTGAGATGAAGATGATTGATTGTTTGCGGATGGTTTTCGCTTTTGTATTTCTGAGCATGATGTTGCAAATGCCGAATACTATTGCTCAAGAGGCCGCCGCTCCCAAAACGAAAGTCGTTGATCGACAGGCGATGATCGATAAAGCAGTAGACTTTCTTCGTGTCCGCGGACAAGCGGAAGATGGTTCCTTCAGCAAGCAAAGCGGTTTGGGTGTTACGGCCCTTGTAACCGCCGGACTTCTTGCAGCGGATGTCTCACGAGAAGACCCGATGGTCGCCAAGTCACTGAAGTATCTCGAAAGCTATCGCCAAAGTGATGGTGGCATCTACGCCCCCAATTCGAAGCATAGCAACTACGAAACTTGCCTCACTATCATGGCTTTGGTCAAGGCCAATAAAGATGGTCGCTACACCGAACTCTTGAAGGGTGCCGAAGCCTATATAAAAAAGATGCAATGGGACGAAGGCGAAGGTCTCAAGTCTGACGATACGGCTTTCGGTGGAGCAGGGTACGGAAGTAAATCGCGACCAGACCTTTCGAACACTTCGTTTCTGCTCGACGCGCTCAATAGCCTTGGACGCGACGGGAACGACGAAGCAGTCAAACGGGCACTTGTCTTTGTGTCTCGTTGTCAGAATCGTGCTTCCGGCGACAACCCAACCCCATTCGCTGCCAAAGTCGATGACGGTGGATTCTATTACACACCCGCAGCAGGTGGAGATAGTATGGCCGGCAAGACCGAGAACGGTGGCTTGCGATCCTATGCTTCGATGACCTATGCAGGCCTCAAAAGCATGATCTACGCAGGAGTTAAAAAGGACGACCCTCGCGTACAAGCTGCGAAAACCTTCCTCGCTCAGAACTACTCGCTGACATCAAACCCTGGAATGGGAACTTCTGGTTTGTATTACTATTACCAAACGATGGCGAAAGCATTGAGTGCTCTCGGGACCGATTCTTTCGAGACCGTTGATGGATCCAAGTCATGGAAACTCGACATCCTGACAACGCTTGCCGATGCTCAAAAGGAAGATGGCTCGTGGGTAAATAGTGATCCGCGATGGCTTGAAGGCGATACAAACTTAGTGACTGGTTACACTCTTCTGGCACTATCATTTTTGAAGTAGAACGCGATACAGCGATAGCGTGTTGCCTTGCCAGATTAATTCTTCGACGCCGCCTTTCCACGGGCGGGTCGACACATGGGCATCTAAGACACTTGATACGCTCTGATTGAAGTGGCCATCGTTTACAACACCTACGATGATGGATTTTGCGTTGACACCATCGTCCTTATCGAGCCTCGGTGGATCGAAAGCTTTGGAATCGATTCCTGCCCGCTTGGAATACCAATCGATCGTTCCCGATGCAGGGCATACGACGACGATCGATTCATCGCTTTGTCTGTTTTGTACCAGAGACAAGACTGCATCTTGAGCCTCTGGACATGGACCAATCGTCATCGAATTTCGAAGTCTATCTCCTGAAAACCAAGTGCTTGCAGGCACAGCAAATACTGCGACTGCGATCATGCACGAGGTAAGAGCCGATGCATTTATCACTTTTAGATTCGCGTTCGCAACGATCGGAATAGCCATTCCAACAGCGATCGACCATGGGACCGATATCCAAACCCATGTTCGCTCAGGTGGAATGACTCGTTGAACAAACACGACTGCGGCAACAGCAAGGATTGCAATTATCGATTTCAAAATCAGATGGCGATACTCGATCGAGTAGAAGCAAGCGGAAGTTACGATCGCAATCACAACACCTTGTAAAGTCGTTGGCATGTCCCCGAGGAGTACGCCGCGCAATGAGTAGATTATGGACGGTGCCTGTTGTGTCCAACTCGCAATCGACAAACTTTGGACGTAGGAATTGCCGATGATCGCTTGCGGACCAGAGATCGCCAAAATCGGACTGTATAATACAACTGTCAAAATTCCGATTGATGATAGCCAAGCAACCACATCGACGAGTCTACCGCGACTGAGAATCCAAAAAGCAATTGTCGCTACGATCGGGTACATCATGGTTGGAATCGTCCACATGCCAAGCGATCCGAAAGCAACTGCCGCGACCCACGAAGCCGAATTGCCATTGGTTATCGCATGCTGAATAAGTAGAACGCTCGACAACCAAGCGAGCATTATTAGCGAGTATCCGCGCGCGTAAATTGAGAATTCGTTCACCATCGGATTGGAACAAATGGCAACCGCGACTAGGCATCCCGCGACCGTTGCGAGAATGGAAGTGGGTCCTGCTATCGATTTCAAGAAGAGCTGCTTGGCTTCGACAGCACTTATCACAACCACCAAAATACCTGCCACCAACGATACGCTGCGAAGTACCAACAACGATTCACCGAACGACTTCATCAACCATCCCGAGAGCAGATTATGAAAGACATGATTGTTAGGATCGTTGTACAACGCGATCGTCAACCAAAAAGGTTTTGCTGCATAATCTCGCCACGAAATTGCTTCGTCAAATCGAATCGGTGTTTGAACGAAAGGCAATCGCACCACGCATGCGAGTGTGATGCTGAACAGAATCATCCAAATCGATGAAGCAAGCACCTTCCCAACTGCAGCGATAAGCAGCCCAAAGTCATCGTAAAACTTTTCGAAGAAGCTCGTGATCTTGGCTTCAGCAATTCTGCCTGGCTTTGTTGTACGTAATCCAATGCATGTCCCCGCTATCAAACCGCAAAACGCGCTGGCCAGGACAAAAATTGCTTGTAATCGTTGATGGAGGTTTGGCGTGTAGGGTTCTGCGGACCCGTCTCCAGATATTGCATCCAGTATACCGCGAACGACATCGAATGAAACCATCGACACGCAAGCCAGAGCAATACCGACAATCATAAATACGGCGGTCGCTATCCATGGCCATCGATAGCGGGCCTCAGCAATGCTCACGTTGAACTTCCTTGATCAATTGTCGCGGCAAGATTGCTTTTGCCGGAATCTTGTTCGCGCATTCGATTGTTGTAGCAACCCAATACAAAACGGATTGAGTCGAAGGAAATCTTTCCTTCTGCATAATCGAAAAGAGGGCGTAGTCGATCATTGATGCGCGTCGCAGCGATTGCCGATTCGACTTCGGCAATTTCGGCAGCAGATACCCAAGGAGATGGGTCTGTGATGCCGTGAGTTTGAATGTAATCGCCTAAGTAGCCGCAAACGGTCGATCGAGCCCGCGATGTCTTTTCACATACGGCTTCGATGGACATGCCAGATTTCCAGAGTGCGAATGTGGCGATCGATGAAGGTGTAAGAGTCGGTTGCTTGCTACCGGAAGATGTGGTTGAAACCGGCTGCGCTCCTTGATTTCTATCACGCGCAGCGATCACATCGGTTGCGATTTTTTGCGACTTGCAATAATCGACCGTTGCATCGATGAAAGCTTGCCCAAGATCGAGAAGCTTTCGTTGCCCTACGCCGGGAAGTTGTGAAAACGCTTGAAGCGTGCTGGGACGTACTCGTGCAATTTCGCGGAGAGTCGTATCACCGAAGATTACAAACGCCGGCACGTTTCGCTCGGTTGACAATCGGCTTCGAAGGTTTCGGAGCATTTCGAAAACGCCCCTGTCGATCCCTTCCCAAGAATCGTTGGGCGTAGTACGCCTGCTGGCTGTGGATTCAACCGGCCGCGAAAGACGAACTGTTGCATCTCCTTTAAGAAGCCGCTTACCGGATGTGGTAACTGTCACCGTTGAGTACTGTTCGGTGGTTCGAGCCAAGAAGCCTTGTGCGATAATTTGGTCCATCCAGCTTTTGACCGCAGCGATTGGATACTCGCTCAGCAATCCATGCGTGCTCAATTTATCGTGCCCCAGTTGAGTAATCCTAGGTTCGCTGGTTGCTGTTAACACTTTGGCTGTGTAGTCGACACCGTAACGTTGATTCAGTCGCACAACACAAGAGACGATCATCTGCGAGATCCGTAGCGAATCTTCCATCACGTCGATTTCATTCAAGCACACATCGCACGCACCGCAATTATCGCTGGCAAGATTTTGACCAAAGTAACGCACTAACAATTGGTGCCTGCAAGTTGGAGTTGTACAGTAGTCGCGAATCGTATCGAGCGATCGCAATTGGCTTTCTTGCGTTTCCGGTAAGGAGCCATTGCCTGTAAGCATTTTGCTCCAAGTGATGATATCTCCAGCACTATAAAGTAGCGTGCAATCTGCCTCCAATCCATCGCGTCCGGCGCGACCGCTTTCCTGTTGATAGTGCTCGAGCGACTTGGGAACGCCCGCATGAATGACGTAGCGTACGTCGGGCTTATCAATACCCATACCAAAGGCGACCGTTGCCACAATGACATCACATCGGTCTTGCAGAAACGCCTCTTGATTATCCTTTCGCTCCATATCGTTGAGCCCAGCGTGATAGGGGAGCACTCGAACGCCCAAACCTTGAAGCCCCACACTGACGCGATCCACTTCCTTTCGAGAGATACAGTAAACAACGCCCGATTCGCCAGGACGACTTAACACCAAGTTGCAAACCTGTTCGAAGCGACTCTTGGAAG
>JANODQ010000216.1:0-3087 GCA_031412775.1 Pirellulaceae bacterium
TGCCGAAAGACGAAGAAGACACGTCGATTGAAATGCTGTCGACCGATGAACTCGCAAATTTTTACTTCCTGCTTGTTTCAATATGCCACCAAACACAAACGCTGATTGGAACAGTTGACGGTTCCGTAAAACGAGGATGGGATTATCTACGCCTAAAGCTACTTGAAGCAGCACTATTTGACCGTTCAATCTTGACATCAGTATGTTGGTCGAATCTTACACGTAAGGAGCTGGAAAACCTTTTTTACGATTCAGCGAACGGAGTAACGCTGACTGATCTCGATAAAAGGGTAGTTCTCGTTAACGAGCTTGGTTCACGTTTTTCGGCACTTCAGATCGACTCGATTCAACGCATCTATGAACTGAGTGGCGGATTCGTTGACCGTGCCGACACTGGGCTTTTATCCGTAATTGGCTCGTTTCGGGCGTTCTCCGATCCAGTTCAGAAGAAGTCGTATTTTTTTCTTGGGTTGATGAACAACACTGGAAATTGGCAATATGCGGATCCAAGAAACGTCAAAGCACCTGTTGACTACCATGAAGTCAGAGGCCACATTCGGCTTGGTACAGTAATAATTTCAAGGGATCTTATTGCAAGAATCCGAAATGGAGAGCAGGTCACAGAACCAGAGGATATTGCGATACGCTCTGCCGTTGCAGAGGCGATCTCATTGATAGCAAATGAGCTTTCCTGCACGCCAATGCAGCTCCATTATCTTTTCTGGAATTTGTTCCGAAATGTTTGTGTCCGAAATACACCACAATGCTACGTCATCAGTTCAGGTTGTAGTTTGCCTACACGGTACGAGCGATTCCTCATTGGAAATTGCTGTCCATTGAATTCCGTTTGCGTTTCAGCCGGGAACGCAACAGGCCTAGTTGAACACTCATTCATAACTGATTGGTATTAAAATGAAAGCGTTTGCAGTTCTCGATGGCGGTGGAGTCAAAGGAGCTGCACTAGCGGGTGCACTCGCTGCTGCAGAAGACAAGAGGATCGAATTTGTTGGCTACGGGGGCACGTCTGCCGGGTCGATCGTCGCATTGTTAGCGTCAGTAGGATTTTCCGGAACAGAGATCTACGATCGGCTAAAGACCGACATGAGTCCACTCGAACTTTTAGACGATGATGGAACCCTTTACCGATCCGCGATGGCCGCAATCAATGAAGGACTTGCAATCGTAAAGGAAGGTAAAATTGGCTGGTGCGGTCTAACAGCTATCGGATTTATGAAGCGTAATCGTGCAATATTGGAAACTTTAGGAATCGATCAAGGGCTATATGCGGGAAAGAAACTGACCGCGAAACTCTTGCAACTGATTCGCGAAAAGATTCCGGCGTTAGGAAAGTACGATGATCCAACGTTCGCGGATCTAGAACGAAACGGAGGGAAGCAGCTCAAAATTGTTGCGTCGGATATCATCAATCGTCGTGCGGTCGTGTTTGAAAAAGGAAACCAGACCTTATCGCAGTCTGTTCTTCAGGCAGTTAGGGCATCCGCTAGCTATCCTTTCTTTTTCAAACCCGTCGATACACTTGGAGGCAAGCGTTTTGTAGATGGAGGACTGAGTAGCAATCTGCCTGTATTCTTGTTTGAAAATGAGCATGAAAAGACTCAGCTTCCAATCATTGCGATGGATCTCACATCTGGGGAAAGAAAACACGTTCCTGGAGTCTGGCCATTTATAGAGGAAATTGCCGACACGGCATTCGAAGCGAGCGATGAATTGATTGGGAATATGATGCCTGGATTGAAGCATATTCTCATTCGAGTTCCCTCAAATATCCATACGCTTCAGTTCGACTTGAAGACCGAGGATATCGACTCAATGTTTCAGGCGGGAAGATCGGATACGAGTGCGGCATTGAACTCTTGGGATTTACTAACTGTCACGACGAAAGCTGGCGAAGAAATCCAAAAGGAACTTAAGGCGTATTACGGCCCCGAACGGCTTTTTGCTCCCGTCCTTAGGTCGCTTAAACAGGAAATTGAAAAAGAAACCCACGCGAAAGATGTTCGTGCGAGTATTATGGTTCCGACGGGTCGCTCTGATGGCAGCCGCATAGTGGTTTACCGAGAGGCGTACCGTACCGACGATCCGGATATTGCCCTTGAACTTTCGGAGTTTGGTGGATGCTCAGGCCTAGCGAATGAATCACATGCTCCTGTAGTTGCAGACTTGGAGGCCGCAGAAGCCAATTTTGACAAGGAATGGGGAATGACTCAGGTTCAGCAGAACGGGGTTGCAAAAGACCGCAAATCAATGTTAAGCGTCCCAGTCTTCGCGAGAGAACAACGAGATGGGGAGTCTGAGCAAAATGTGCCGATTCGGGCGATTTTGTCAATTGATTCCAGCACATCGCTTGCTGAATCTGGATGGATTGAAAATTCAGAAAATGATACACCTTCTGTGACCAAACGTGTCACTGACTTGGCGATACAATGGAGTGCGGTCGTCTCCAAACTGCTTTCTTAAGCAACGAGAAAAGAGATTAACATGATTTTAGGATTGGCCAAAAACACAGACAGAAACACTCTGGAAACACGTCGAGTAGCTAAGGGACTATTCGTCGTGATGAACGCCTACGCAGGAAATTACGAGTACTTTGCAGAAGTTGATTGTAAGGTTGAGCAGACATGCTACGACAATTCTGATAGCGGTACTAGTGACACGAAAGGCGACGATAGTAACCGTCGTTCGGTGAGCGAGCCTCACTGCGATTGATGATCCTTGAATCCTTGGAGTGCTGGTTTTGTTTTAGAATTTTAGAAACGTGAGAAGTCGATTTCACTAGTCGCGTGCGAGCGGTCTCATTGCTTCCCATGGAATTTCGCATATCTGACACGTTCACAGGCAGCCTTTCAAAACTGACCGGTGACGAGCAAAAGGCCGTTAAGATGACGGCCTTTGAATTGCAGCTTGATCCCGTAAACACCGGGATGCAGTTCCACAAACTCGACCGAGCCACGGATAAGCATTTTTGTTCGGTTCGGGTTAGTCGTGATATTCGAATCATTGTTCACAAGTCTGATTCGGCTTTGCTTTTATGCTATGTCGACCATCATGACGCTGCCTACCACTGGG
>JANODQ010000217.1:0-9952 GCA_031412775.1 Pirellulaceae bacterium
AGGCTGGAGGTTTACTCGGCATCCGGCCAACTCTTGGAGAGGATTACTTCAGCGAGTCTCTCTGCGGGACGCTCTGTAACTCTTACCATTACGCGTCCCACCGAGGATGTCTCGTACGCTATCGTAAAAGGCCATGCGGGCACGAGAATCGGAATCGATAACATTCGATTCGGTGCGATCATGCAAACGACAACCGGGCCGTTTGGCGAGTATCGACTCCCAGGACTTTCCCCAGGGACTTACTCTATTTTCGTGACACCCAGCAACGGCGGTTACACTCCCATTCCCAGAACAGCCCGGACGCGAGCCACAACGGTGGAGCAGACGCAACCAACCGTGAATGTGAACTTCGGACTTTTCACTCCTCCCAGCAATTGGCAAAATCGAACGAATCAATTTGATGTAAACAGGGATGGCAGTGTGTTTGCACTGGATGTGCTTCTGGTGATCAACGCGATCAATACTCATGGAATCCTCGAGTTGCCGGGGTCGAGTATTCCAATAACGTTTTCAATTGATGTCAACGGAGATAGCATGCTGACTCCGTTAGATGTTTTAACAGTAATTAACTTCATCAACGCATCGAACCGAGGAATGGAAGGAGAGGGGCAGCCCGTGCCATCGGTTTACCAAAATCCTGCTGCCGCCGACGGTGAGGAACCTCCTGAACGCTTTCAGGAACTCTATCGTGGCGATGATGAATTTCCTGAAGCGATTTTTGTCGGCGGCTTATCGTTAGCAATCGAAAGCAAGGAACCCGGGTTACTAGGCCTCATTAGTTTTTCAACGAAAGCCACTCCTGAGATCAAGCCACAACGCGACGGACTGTTGGCCTTCGATTTGCCACCCTTAATCGACTCAGCATTAATCGACTCGGCTTTTTCGTCACTGACTTTGGACACGTAACAGGGAATATGCGAGACGCATATTGCATGCGAATATCCGCTGCTCACTCTAAGCAGTATCGGACTACAACGTCTAGTCGATTTTGTAACACATGATTTTGTCTTGCTCTCGCAAAAACAATTTACCGTTGGCAATTGCAGGATAAGACCAAGACTCTTTTTCTTGAAAAGCCGGCTCAAAGGTTCGGACAAGGTCATACTTCTTGGGGCTGGCTTTGAGGATTGAGACCGTGCCGTTTTGGAATCGAAACACGACATGTCCGTCTGCATAAGCGACGCTCGATTCGCCACTGCCTGCACCGCGTTGTGGGCCCCAAGCAATCTTTCCGGACTTCATCTCTACACAGATTGGTAATCCTTTTCCATTGCCATGCCCGCAATAGATATAGCCGTCAACCAGAACCATTCCACCATGCTTGTTCTGAAGGGTTTTTGCGGGCAAGAAGTAGACTTCCTTCATTTGCACTTCGTCTCTTCCCTTCTTCGTCAGCTTTAGCAATGCTGAACCCGTGTCGTAACCTGTAGAACAAAAAATCTGATCCTTATCAACGATTACCGTTGGGATGTTCGCGGTCGTATTGCCAACGCCAGTGTACCGCCACAAAAGTTCTCCATCGCTGGCACGAACTCCAACCACTCCCTTTCCAACCAGTTGAACATATTGTTTGACTCCGCCACCATTGGAGATCACGATCGAAGCATAGCCCGCTCCTTCGTTTAGCTTTTTTGTATCGCTGCTCGTATCCCCAATCTTCGATGCCCAAACTTCATCGCCGGTTTGTTTGTCCAGTGCAACGATCAACCCGTCAGCTCCACCCGGGGTACATAAAACCAAACCACCATCGACCAGTGGGGACTCGGAAAACCCCCAGCCACTCATCATTTTCCCATTCCACTCCTTAAAGTCTTTGGTCCAAACTAACTTTCCATCTGCGCTCTCAAGGCAAGTAATGCTTCCCCCAGAACCAACCACGTAAAGTTTGTCTCCGTCGACGGTTGGAGTGCTGCGTGAACCTTCGTAGGAGTGACGCGGTTTCCCGTTGCTTATCGGTTTTGACCATAGAACATTTCCTGTTCCCTCATCTATTGCTGAGACCGTTTGACCATCTTTCAAATTGCCAGTCGTATAAACGCGACCATCGGCGATGGAAACACTTGCGTAGCCACTACCAACCCCTTCTGCCGTCCAAAGAAGTTCCGGATCGTTCTCCGCGATCTTCGACCACAGTGCCTTCTCGCCACTCTTTCCATCGCGATTGGCACCTCGAAATTGAGGCCATGATTCCGCGCGAACAGTCTCCACAGCGACCGAAGGTAGAACGCTAACTGCGAGCAAGAAAAAAAACTTGTGTGATTGTTTCATGAGAGGGAGACCTTGGAAAAAGTATCTGAAACCAACTTAGATTCGAACATATATTTTTCTCTGATTCATCCAATAGAGTATCAGCCAAATGATAACGAATGTTATCGACCCAACAAAAACTGGAGTGGAATGAGGAAAGCGAGTTTCTGTCGCGTCCCACAAAGGACCAAGCCATGCCGTTATTCGATCCTCCAGGAATACCGCCGTCGTGTGAGCCATAACATAAGCGACAATCGAATTAGATCCAATCACGACCAACGGGAACGCCCAAGCCTGCCAACCCGCAAGATCAGAAACAAGATAAAAAAAGAGCAAAAACGCAAAGCACCAACCGCCACTCCATAGGACCCAAGTTGGCGTCCACAATCGCTTGACAATCGGACATAGCTGAGCCCAATCAACACTCCAAGCAAGCACCCAACACAGGAAGATGGCGACTAAAAAGCACGTCACCTTGTTTCCTGTGCTCTTATCGGACCGAAGCCAATTTCCTGCAACCAACCCAAGTATCATGGTTGCGAGCGTTGGAACAAAACTCAGCGTAGCATAGCCTCCGTCTGAATGCGAAAAGGGCTTCTCGCGTGGGAAAAGATTCATCCACCAACGATCAAATGCCCAAGCTAGATTCGAGTTCTTATTCCAGTGAGCCTCCAACCCTGAATAGTGATTAGGCCAATTGGACGCAACGCCGACGCCAGCATAATCAAACGTTTCTGGAGGAGTAGGATATGCGGTGAACGCCAACCAATACCCAATCAACACAATGGCAATCGCAGCGTAAGTCACCATCCTTGGAAGCATGGCAATGAGAAACAAAAACGGATATCCAAGTCCAATTTGACAAAGCGTATCATCGAATCGAAATACAACGCGATCGCTATCTAGGCTTCGAAGCAAAACTCCTAACGCGATTAGGATGAAGCTTCGACTAAGAGCATGAAGAAACATCTGCCGCCAAGATTGACCGGTTGCTATCCGCTTCCTGATTGAAAATGCGAGTGCACACCCGACAAGGAACGTAAAACTGGGCTGGATGAGGTCATGAAGCGAACAACCCTCCCACTCAACGTGCGTCGTGTTGAAGTGAATGAAACTCCAAAACCCGCGATGCAATTCGCTTAGACTGGTATCTAGTTTTAAATGTCGTGACAGCGAATCAAGATGAACCATCTCCAGTAGCATCAGGAACATCACCAATCCGCGATAGATATCGATGGAGGCGATGCGATGAGGTGCTGCTATGGATTTATCAACAACAGTCAGCGTTTCAATCTTTTGCATCATCGCCAAACAGTTCTATAAATTTTCGAATCTTTGAAGCGACAACACCTTGGCAATAGGGATTCCCTGGGTTTTCGTTGAAGTAGTTTTGATGATAATCCTCAGCAGGATAAAAATTGATGAGAGGATCGATATCGGTGACAATCTTTCCATTGAAGACTTTATCATCCAATTTCTTTCGCACGTCCTCTGCGATCTTCCTTTGTTCCTCGTCCTGGTAGAACACGACCGAACGATACTGAGGCCCTGAATCTGCGCCTTGACGGTTCTTTGTCGTAGGATCATGCGTTTTGAAGAAGACGATAAGAAGCTTTTCAAACGAAACGATCGATGGGTCGTAAGTGATTTGGATAACTTCGACGTGTCCTGTCTTTTTACCGCAAACCTGCTCGTAGGTTGGGTTCACCACATGTCCGCCGCTGTAACCTGAGACGACTTGATCTACCCCTTTGAGTCTTTGAAAGACGGCTTCTGTACACCAAAAGCATCCACCACCAAACGTTGCCTGCTTCAATTTCTTGTCTCCTTGGGTTTCCGGTGAAGGCGTAGATTCTGCTGCGATCAATTTGGCGGTCATCATGTTTTGACCGATGGCAACCATTCCAACTACCAAGAATGGAAGCGAGCGTGCAAAAAAACTGATAAAGTTTCGCCGCTCGATCTGTGGACGAGCGGGCGGTGAATTAAAAAGGCGATGAGCCGATTTCGGTCTAAAAAACCTTTGAAACGCTTTCATGGGTGAGACTCTTTCTGGAGGATGCGAGGTCGACGCAGTTCAAAATGTCTGTGTTTTTCCAAATCTCAGGCAAAGCTTCATTATAGGCATTCAAACAAGAGTTTTGCATCTGCCAATTTCTTGTTAAGCTTACGCTAGAGAATTTCCTTGATAGAAACGAATACCATTGAGAAAGCCATTACAAGAGCAAGACATAAAAGGCTCTCTGCTGGTCCTGGGTACAGGCACCAGTGTGGGTGTGCCTGTCATCGGTTGCGGCTGTGACGTTTGTACAAGCACGAACCCTCGCAACAATCGTACACGATGCTCCGTCTTGTTCGGGCTTCCAAATGGAAACCTGCTGATCGACACGCCGCCCGATCTCCGAGTGCAGTTAGTTCGAGAACGAATCGGACGCGTCGATGCTGTCGCGTTTACTCATGAGCATGCTGATCATTTGCATGGACTGGACGATTTGCGGTTATTTCCATTTACGCTGGGGCATCCGGTTCCGTTGTACTGCGAAGCGAACGTAGAAAATCGCATTCGTTCCGTCTTTGATTATGCGTTTTCAGATGCAGTGCCAACGCATTCCGGAGGTGCTCCTCAACTCGCCTTGCAATCGATCGACGAATGCCCGATTGAGATTCTTGGCACTACCATTACGCCCATTCGACTCATGCACGGTCCAAGATTCAAGGTCCTGGGGTTCCGCGTTGGGAATGTTGCCTATTGCACCGATGTGAAATTCATACCGGACGACAGCATGGTGAAACTCCAGAATTTGGATACGCTGATTCTCGGAGCCTTGAGATACTCGGACCATCCGACACATATGTCGGTCGACGAGGCACTCGCGATGGTCGAATTGCTTCGACCAAAGATGACTTTTCTCACACACACCTCCCACGAACTGGAGTACGAGGCCATGAACAGTCGATTGCCCGAGAATGTCAAATTGGCGTATGACGGCCAAAAGATTTTGTTGGGCTAGTTTCCTGCGACGGCTTTATCAGCTCGAACGTAAGGATTCACAATCGTGACTTGCTTTCCAACGGCTGTCGGAAACTCTTGTACCGATGCGACAGGAACCGACCACTGCACGGGCGATTGCTTAGGTCGAATGTTGTAAGTAGGATTTCCACCTAGGAGCGATTGCGAGGCAAACGGACTATCACCGTACGGTCGCTCATAACGTCGACCGTAATACACAGGCGGGAAAATTGAAAAATAGGGCGGTGTTGGTAGGCGATATGAACTACCGCTATGGTAGCCATTCAAAAAAGGGCTACCAAAAACAGAATCAAACGCTTTTACTTCTTGGACGCTCGAGGAGACGCCAGCGCAGGCAACAATTGCAACCAGAACAAACCGACGAATCATGATGAACCTCTTGAGAAATTTTCTTGGACGGAGGCTTGCTTATTAGCAGCGAAAACCACGTATCGCACCCCCCGTGCTTGCTATTTCTAGCTTAATCAGACGATGATCAATTTCAATGAAAAGCCAACGCCGAATCCTTAAATTGTCTTCGCTTTAATGACTGTGGTCTAAGGGAACAGGCCTCCACACAGGGCGATTTACTTTCGTTTGATATTGAACCACTTCCGTAATTGAGAGCCTGGCTTGTTCGTGTTTTTGAGATCAAGCGATGCAGGAGGTTCTAAGTGACCTACCGCGTGCGTAACTTGCTGATGACAAGTCGCGCACTGGACTGGTGGTTTGGGGATTGGTTTGTTGCAGTATGGACACTCAAACGCGGCGATCGGACGCCCGGCTGCTGCCCATAAACCATTTACTTCTGTAGAGAGAACCCAATTCGAATCATCTTTGCGGATGAGCGTGTCTTCTTGGATAACTCCGTCGCGGATCAGTTGCAGCAACTCTTTAGCATTAATAGGACCGCGATCGTCTGACTTTACCGAGGCGTCTATCCGGTAGAACCACTGAGTCATTCCTTCGTCCTCTTTTCAGCAGGAATTCTATCTGCCAGAAAAACGCATCAAATCAGGATCAAACTGCTTTACGAGAATTTGTATTTCCCAGGTACGCGGACATCAACTTCGGGTGCGGGCCCCCAGGCTAATTCGTTCGGTCCAAGTGTTTGTTCTGACTGCATTGCTTGCTCCCAAGTGACGGGTTTACCTGAATAGCAAGCCTCGCGTCCCATGATGGCCATGAGAGTACTCTTGCACATGTAGTCGCCATTGTTGAGGGGCTTGCCGTCGCGAATCGACTTGAACAACGCAACGTGTTCTAGGTCATACATGTTTGGCTTTTCTCCCTCGCTTTCATAAGCGTACTTCCAAGGTCGTGCGCCTTTGATTTCGTGAGCGAGAAGTTTTGCACTGCCTTCTAGACCATAAACATAGTCTTCTGTCTCGTTGAAGCAGCCTTCCATTTGGCGTGTCGCTGCGTAGGTCTTTGTTCCGTCGGCCCATTCGTAAACTACATAAAAATGGTCATAGACATCTCCATACTCGGCACTCGTTCTCACTTGCCGCCCTCCCATGCCATAGCACCGCACCGGTGGAACGTCGTGTCGAAGCCAAAGTGCTTTGTCGAGCGAATGAATAAATTGCTCGACATAATGATCACCACTTAACCAACGATAGTACATCCAGTTCAAGACTTGGTTGTGCATCGGTGTCCAGTCTGGTTCCGGGTTACGAATCCAAAGAGTCCCAGCCAAGTAGTTGCACTGCGAGTTTTGAATCTGTCCGATAGCACCATCAAAAATTCGGTCCATCGTGGCGCGAACTCCAAGGTCATATCTCCAGCATAGGCCTGAGACCAGCGAGAGACCTTTCTTTTCTGCTAGACGCGAGCTCTCGATAACGCTGCGAACACCAACAGGGTCCACGGCAACCGGCTTCTCACAAAAAATATGTTTTCCCGCAGCGACGGCGGCTGCCATCTGTGCAGGACGAAATCCAGGAGGCGTGCAAAGCAAAACAACATCGATGTCGGTATCTAGAACGCGTTGGCATGAATCCCAGCCAGTAAAGCAATTTTCCTCAGCCACTTCATATTGGTCTTTCAGAGTTCGCTTTAAAAGCTTCTTTCCCATATCGAGTCGATTCTCGAAGATATCGCCAATTGCTGTAAGCCAGCAGCCACGGTCCGCTAGCATGGCATCGCCTGCTGCGCCATTACCACGTCCACCACAACCAACCAAGCCAACCTTGATTATGTCGCTGCCAGCAGCATGAGCGCTTCGAGATAAAAACTCCTGAGTTGCAAGCGTTCCCAGACTCACGCTTGCGGCAGTCTTGCCAATGAATCCGCGGCGTGTGGTCGTGTTAGACTCAGGAATGAGCGAACTATTTTGCTTGGTCGAAGAGACGTTTTGGCTGTTTGCAACATCAACTTGCATTAGAGTGCTTTCGAAATCATAGGAGAGATAGTGTCGGTGGGCCTTCGCCGCGGGACATTCGATTGTAACAAAAATCGGAGGTCGCAAGTTTATTTTTTTGCGATCGATCTCGCTGCAACGTGACGCACTTGAAACACATACTGCCTTAATACAAGAACAAACGAAAACGCCAATAGAAGTGGTCCGCTCCAGACACGAACCCATTCCGTATTTAAAGTTGCCGAATCAATATTTGCCTCGCTCATAATTGATGCATCGAAAAGTATTAACCACAGGAATATTCCGATCACTGCAAAGAGAAGCCATGGACGAATCTGCATATGCTGGATCGCGACATCAAGGGCTTGACCGGATCGCATCCTCAATGCGGGAACGGTCGCCAATATCATCAATAAAACACTGGAAACTACGAACAAGTAAGAGCTAGCGAGTCGAAATGGCTCAGTTGCAACGCGCAATGATAGCTCAACACGCAGCTCGCTTTTGCCTGACGAATTTAAGACAAACGTGGGATTCCTCTTAGAGAGCATCGCTTCAGGGGAACAGCTACCAGCCAGGACATTCGACGAGGTTATCAACGACTGATCAAGCCTCCATTGAGCGGCTGTTTTGTCGCGTAAAGCAATCCAATCGTCGACAGTTTTAGTCAACGCGCTGTCAATGGTCGGGAAAAGTAGGTCGCACGCAAACGCTTGCCAGCCCACCCACCAGCGATCCCGTTGTGGCAGAGTTGAATCGAGTGCGGTGCTGGCCACAGAGTCGGAACAAGTCGCAAAGAGACTCAGCATCGATTCGTTCATCTTCTCGTGCGATAAACTCGACCACTCGACTTGCCGCAGCGTGTTATCTTGCTCAAGAAAAATCGGATCGACTTCTAAGAATGTTTTGGATGTTTTAGGTTCGTCCAAGTAGGGGAGGCTGATTGTTTGTGACAGTCCGTCGCTTTTCGGCTGCTGGATTGGTACCGCGAATGCAACTTTGATGAATTGCGGAAGAACCGATGAATGGAGCTGAATTTCTGCGCACGATAAGGTTTTCTCAGGCTCATCGGGCTTCGCTATAAACGGACACGAAACACCGTTCACGCTAGCCGACAGAAGCCGCATACTGCTTGGGAACTTGAGCGACGATCCCGATACGCCTTTGGGTTCGAGAATGAAAAATGATTCTAGCTGCGCACCATCTGCACCTTGCGATTGAATTCGATGCACACTTGAGGAAACGGCAGACGAAGCAACTGTACCTTTTAGTAAATTCAATTGAATATCGGGCTGCTGCGAAAACGGAACGAACCAAGCAAACTCATTCGCGGGTGACGGTAACTCTTTCAAGCTCTCTGGAATTTGTTTCGAACTCCGAACCCCTGAAGTCGTCCAAGATAATTTTCTGCCGTTGACTGTTTTGGGAACCGCTATCCATTGATCAATCAAAGGTCCATTCAATAAGCGAACACTTGGCACAGATAATCCAGTCGTTGATTGGTCGCTATCAAGTTGGTACTCGATTGAAAAAGAGAATGGTTCTTTCGAATTCATCGTTACTTCAGAGTTTGAATTTCGTTTGGGGGAAATCAAAAGCAATCGTCTCCCTGGTTCTGGTGAGTCAAACTGTGTGAGCGTACATTCACCTACAAGCGAAGGAGCTAACTCAACTGGGACGTCAAATAGGAGTCCGCCAATCTTGCTTTCGCCTCGGCTTACTGAACCAATTAGTCGATA
Organism: Pirellulaceae bacterium; assembly: GCA_031412775.1. Taxonomy (GTDB): domain Bacteria; phylum Planctomycetota; class Planctomycetia; order Pirellulales; family Pirellulaceae; genus JAIYDQ01. The sequence continues at coordinate 9,359 of JANODQ010000217.1, forward strand.
CGTCCACGCAGTTCCTTCGAACGCCAACAAAGAGACCGAGTGGCCTCGGATGTCATCCATCGATGGTCTTATACGGTATTGAATTGTCAGTGGTGATTCGCGATTGGCCTGTTGCAGGTCTTCGGACGATTCGGCAACAAGCAAATCCGCATCCCACAAGTGTTCGTGTATCCCATCCACTGAGACGTTGTTTGCTCTCAAGGTTTCAGATGATTGTTCGTTTTTAAAAAGTCGGAATGGAAGTGCTGAGGCGACCGAAGGAGTTAAATTCGTCGGTTTCGTCTGACTAGGTACTTCGTCTTCAACGTTGGGTTGGGCTGCCGTAGGCATGAGTGTCGAAGATAGATTCAAGCCCTCGGTTCCCTGAAACTCAATCGGTAGATCAAGTAGACGCAACGCAGACACTTGAAGCGATGTTGTCGTCGAGTTTCGTACGGTAACCGACGGAAGCGGCCTCCATTGGTTTCCCCGAGAGTAGATCTGCTTATACCAGACTTTGAATCGCTTCGATTCGCTTCTCGACGTGTTCGCAAACACTTGGATTTGGCTCGTTCCATCGTCGAGGATCGATTCGGCAAATGGTATTTCTTTGCC
>JANODQ010000218.1:0-14093 GCA_031412775.1 Pirellulaceae bacterium
AGATAAAGTTCCTGGATAGGCTTCCCCACATTCGTGTGCCAGCCATATATTGCAACCCGATCTGTCCTTCGCTGTTGCATCTCATTACTAAAAACAATGTCTTTCTTCGTTCCCGCGATCAAACGTTTATCCGGAAATCCAGTTAGTTGGTTTTCAATAATCCTATGGTGCTCGAGAAAGGTTGCAACGGCTTCGCGATCTTTCGTCAGGGGGCGCGGCTCCAGGCGAGTGGTTGCAGCAGCAAAAATATCGTCAGAAAGTTTCGTTGTGAGTAATACGGCCCCAAAAGCGTCGGCCACCTGCATCGCAATATTCGGCGAAAGTGGCACACGAAACGAGTCTCCGTCAGCGCCCACAGCCAAGTAATCTGACATGGCAAATATGGTCGCCGAATGATAGTTCCCGAGGGAATCTTTACCTTGTAAACGAACAGGAGTGAGAACGCGCGATGCGGTTGGGATGTTACCAGATAGCAGCTCACGTAGCACAGCAGACTCGCGCTCGAAAATCGGAATTTCTAGGATGCTCTTCACGAATTCGGAACCGGAAATTGCGGTTGGTTTTCTTGGCGGCGCCGCAAGAGTTTTCGCCGGTATGTCATCGGGAACGAAGGCAATATCGCGTTTACGTTCAGCGAATGCTTTTTTTTGAATCCATTTGGTATATGCTGGGGAACCACCGAGCGTTCCCCATGATTCTTCGTGCGGTGAGCCGACCGTGAGACTGCTTAGAAAGCCATTCATTTCACCAACCAATGCAGTATGAAGTATCTTGTTGTTCGGGTTGCGATGCACATAGAAATGTGCTTTTTCGCTTCGTCCAATAACGTGCCGAAATAAGCCGCTTTCTTGCTCGCGTAAGCCACCTTCGCGGCGAAACCTATCGAGCATTCGTTCCGTGGCTCGCCAGGTACCGCCGCTTGGTCCGATTACTTTCTTTCCGTTCAGTTCGATCTCTCGATCGTCATAGGCGACCACAACAAGATGCCGGTCTTGCGATTGTCGCAGCCAACTGAGTAATCGATCTCCGTGTCTAACTTCGTCTGAGTAGGAGTAATTAGCGTCGAGGAAAACGATCCTGCAAATCTCCGCGGGTATCGCATCGAGACTTTCAATGTACTCCCATAGAAAGGCCCCACCACCGCTGTGGCAACTTAGAACAACATCTGCAACTACGCAGTCGGATTTGAGATCGTCGACCAGTTTGTGAATGATGTTCGCGGCAGATGGGGTCTCTTTTCGAAACTGAGGCCAACTCAACTTGGGAGCTTGAACTACCGCTAGAACCCATTCGTGATTGGAATCAAGTTCGCGGAGCTTACGCATCTGCGCAGCCACATGTTGGATTTGGAAGTGCCAGTCGACTCCATCCTCTGGTTGACATCCAAGAGTCTGTTCAATCGTGTTGCCGTTTGGCGTTGCAAAAACGACAAGTCTTCTCGGCGCGCTCGAAAGCTTCCTTCTGGCATTTACAAAGACGCGTACGCCACTATCAAGTTGCGTCCATCGAATTTGTTCTTCAAACTGGCTGGAAAACTCGAAACCATTTAGCAGCGGTTCTTCAGCCGACACCCACGCATTCAATGCAAAAACGCAAAGGGCACATACTGCAAACATTCGTTTGAACGAAAACATTAGATGTGGAACCTCAGAAATCGTTGCAAGTTTTAACTGTTTAATATCATCATACTGCACGTTAGAAGATTTGTTGTAATGTCTTAGGCCGTCATGTTGCTCCAGCCTCTCGCCTCAGTATTTTTCGAATTGGACTTGGATTTTGGTTCTCCTGGGAACGCTATGGCTTCTAACAATTTGGGCGGAGCACTTCAAAGCTTTGGAGTGCTGTGACTTGTCGCAGCTTTAAGATTTATCTGAGGGTTTTCTAGCCGAATCAACTCAGTAAACCTAACGTCGTTCGATCGACCAGCAACGCTCTCCCGAAAGCTGTAGCAAGCTACAGCACTTCAAAGATTAATCCTATCGCAACCGCCACCAACTGTTTCGGTCCAATTTCAATTCATCTGCGGTCGCTTGGATCGCTGTGGCAAAACGCTTCGCATCGACGGGATAACCTGCGGTCGGAGCCAGTCGCGGTATATGCGACTGCCAGAAGCGATTTAATCTCGCCATCAATTCTTCGCGAAACCATTTGGCGGCCATGGAGGATAATCCAATCGGCACCAATCGGTCCCCCTTTGCGAGAAAACTCCAGTGCATCGGAATTTCTTGCAAGCCATCTGCATCAATCAACGGCGACCGATACATAGCCAAGTAGTCCGATCGATCCGTGCCCTCCTGAATGGCAGTGAAAGAATGATTTTTTAGCACATCTTCTAAAACACTTTGGTATCGATTTCGCCCGCCGTGTTTGTCGCAGTAGAATTGTATCTCAAACGTCTTATTGTCCTTTGGTAAGGACGCCATCACCTTCGGCAGGATACGCTCTAGAAGTTCATTCGCTAGTCCGATTGAAGCAATGCTGAGCAATGTTGATTTGTTGTCAAGAACTTCAGTTCGCAAATTGAATTCGGGTTCGTCGATGATGTCCGTCGCAAGCCCTAGAAATTGAATTCCCATCGATTCAATCTTCTGATCGCAATCGGCAATAAATGAGTCGCAATTCCAGAACTCGCGTAGCTTTTCTGCGGACGTAACCGCACTAGGTGATTCGGGCGAAATTAATTCCGCGTCATACCACGGTATTGCGTTTAACCGAGATGCGCTCGATGGCGCAATCTTATGAATCAATTCATCGAACTTCATCTGATGTTGATTGCAGAAGCGAAGCCAATAGCGGACTCCGATCTCAACCGAGACGACGCCGTCGTAACCTTGGTGGATGACCTTGGAGTCACCGAGTGGGATATGTGGCCTGAGCGACCGAAAGGGCCTTGCAAGAAACTCCGGCAGCAAGCATTCGTGCAAAACTTCCGCATACGGAGTTTCAGGGTTAGCTCTGTCCGGGGGAGCTTTTGTGGAATCCAACCACCAAGCCGTCGCGGCAATCACGAGAGGCCCTAAGTTGGGTCCGTAACCCGCTTCGTCAATCCCAATTACCAATGTCGGCATGTGTAACTATTTATTCTTATGAAGTGCATCCGGTGTACCTGAAATGGTCGTGTTCTGAGCCGCATCGTGCGGTCCTTCCAGTGAGAGTAACGCAAACAGGTCCGCCATTTCCTGTCGTGTCATCTGCTCTTCGATTCCCTCAGGCATCAATGATTTTTCGTTTTGTTTTATTTCGTCGATATCTTCGATCGATACTGTTTCCAGCTTGTTCCCTTGGAGCCTTAATACAACCCGTTGATCGGTTTTTTCAACTAAAAGCCCCGTCAGAACCAACCCATCGGTTGTTAAGACGGTCATGCTTTTGTAGGCTTCTCCGATCACCAAGCTAGGGTCAAACACGCTTACGACCAACTGCTCGAATGATCCGCGACCGTTGGAAGTGATATTTGGTCCGACTTCGTACCCGCGACCGTGCATGACGTGACACTGTCCGCATATGCGATCGTACACAATTAACCCTTTTTTCGCATCACCCCTTGCGTCCCACTTTAGGAAGTTGCCGTAATCTCGACCCACCTTTTGGCGCTGCCCGGAGCCTTTCGTATTGACGGTTCCCCAGATTTTCCTCACGGCGTCGGTAACCGCAGGCAGAGTATTCCCGGCGAGCGAGCGGACCTGGTTTGGCCCTACGAGTTCCTTTCGAAATCGCCCTGCAAGAATCTCGTTCAACAGCGGCACCGCTGTCGCCCCGCGTTGGCTCATTCGCTCGGCAATGGTTGCTTGAATGCCAGGATCTAGCTTGGGCAACCTTTCGATCAGCAGAACAGTATCTTGATCACGAGCTTTTGAAATCCCAAGGTCTAAGATGGTGTCTCGTAAGCCCGTGTCGACTGCATTCTTTTTTTCGAGCTGATTTAGCAAAAGCAACAGGCTTTTCGATACCGTATCGGGCGACTTTTGAGCTACAGTCTTCAAAAGTGACTTCCGCATTTCAGCCGGTTTTGTCGGATCGAGAATGATCGCTTCGGCTTGAGTGATCGCTTCCGAATCACCGATCGCCATTTTCAGTTGCTGAATGCTTCGTCCCCAATTGGAAGAATCTTGTGCTGCTCCACCAATCGAAGCGACTAACCCAGTTGCGATTCTTGTTTGGCTGTCGTCGCTGAAATTTTTTCCTTGGAACCAGGTTTTGATGATCGTGGAAAAGATTTCTCCGCGAAGTTCGTTACTCTGTGCCTTGGAGATAATAGATTCGATGGTTGCTGCTGCTTCATCGGGCGACTTTTCGCGGACTAACGCCGCTAATCGAAGGACAGCCTTTATCGACTTTTGGTCCGCCGCTGAATCAATGGTCGACTTTATCGATGACAGCCACACACCTGCAATGCGAGGTGCTAGAGTAAGCAGCAACGCATCCTTGCCGAGGCTAGTCCGCTCGAATGCAGCCAGAACTTGCCATTGATCCTCTCTCAAACGTGGATACCAATTTTGCCAAACAACCCTCGAGAGAATCGCATCATCAGCATTATGGTCCAGGATGTCGATCATCGTTGCAGTGACGCGTGATGGATCAATCTTCGCTGCTGCAATCGCGACTTCGATACGAACACGAGGGTCGGAATCGGATGCTAGGGCAATCGCTGCTTTGATCGTTTTTTCACTTACTTTGTTTTCAGGGACCACTGCAAGAGTTTGCTGCATCCGACCGATCGTTCGAACTCCCCAAGCGCGAAGGAGTGGATCTTTGCTAGTTAACCAACTATTGAGAGTCGGCTCCGCAACGGGTCCGCTGCCAGAGAGCGACCACGCAGCGTGCATACGAAATTTACTCGGTATCGCCATATTTATTGACATAGCGGCAAGCTTTTCTGCAACCGCTTTATCAGTCATTGCAACGTTACGTTCAGCAATCTCAAGCTGAGCTCGTTGCCGATGATAGATGCTTAGCGAGCGAAGCTCTTGCAAAAGCAAATCGGTGGATAGCTTCGATATGTCAACGATGGGCGGTTTCGGTTTGTCCCCGTATGTCACGCGATAGAGTCTACCGAGCCCACGGTCGACACCTTTGGGGTCCGCGTTTGCATCTTGATAACAGTGGTATCGATCGTACCAATCCAACACATACAAACATCCATCGGGCCCCATCTTTTCGCAAACAGGCATAAACCAAACATCGTCCGCAGTCATAAAGTCCGGCTCGGGAAAACCTTCATAAGTCGCACCTCTTCGCTCGACGCGGTCGGAATTGATGCACGTCCCGTGAATGTTGCCCATGTATAATTTATCATTGTAAGAGCTCGGATAAATAGGTGAGTCGACATACTCGATCCCGCAGTAAGCTGCCATTTGATGCTTATGCTTTACAATCGATTCGGCTTTCCAAGTGTCCTTCGGGTAAGGCCCACCTTGACGATGGTAGTATCCGGTTTCGCTCAAATGCCAAAGGTGGTCGATCACGCAGGCGCTGACAAAGGCGCTTCCTTCACTATCGAAAGCGATCCCCCAAGGGTTACTGGTGCCTTCGCAGAAAAGATCAAACTTACGTGTCTTTGGATCGACTCGCCACATTGCACATGTAAAATCCCAGACCTTGCCGTCTTGGATAATTCGTGATGGATTAAAGACTCCGTTGAGTCCATACAAACACCCATCAGGTCCCCACGTTAAGCCGCTGGGCACTTCATGAACATCGTCCCGTCCAAACCCGGTAACGATAACGGTTTGCTTATCAGAAACATCGTCGCCGTTTGTATCCTCAATGAACAGGAGGTCAGGCGCGTTCGCAACCCAAACACCACCATGCCCAACAGCAATCCCCGAAGGAATATTCAAACCTTCCGCGAACACGGTCACCCTATCCATGCGACCATCGTTATTGGTGTCTTCTAAAATCTTGATTCGATCACGTCCCGGTCCAGCTTCGCGACGGGGATACTCGAAGCTTTCGGTAACGTAAATTCGACCACGATCATCAAAAGCCATCGCGACCGGATTCATGATGTCTGGCTCGGCTGCAACCAATTCGACACGAAAACCATCTGGGACCGTAAACTTTTTGAGTGCTTCCTCAGGGGATAATGCAGGTCCAGGTACTTTGGCTTGGCGTCGCGGTACGAAATCTTCAGCCAAGTTGAGCTGAACAAATTGTGAGAATACGACAGTCGCAAGTCCGAAGAGAAACATAGATTTCATGAGCGACATCCACTGTTAATGACGAAAAACAGACATGCAAGTCAGGTGGGAGCAAGTCGACCAATCGTTTCGGATGAAAAACGATCAAAAAGTCAGAACGCTTAACCTCATTATGACCAGATCCCACCAAAAGTAAACTTATGCTCGGTTGCTACGCCCTACGGCAGACTTGCGTAAGAAACTTTACCAGCCGGTGTCCTAGCTGCCACGGATAGCACTTCCGTGGAACCTGGTTGGTGCAAACTATACCGGTCCCGGTTGGCTTCGAGTAAATTAGCTCGCCATGAGATACGTTGAAACAGTTATTATAGGACAAGGACTTGCGGGAACGGCAATTGCGTGGAACCTTGCCAATCGAGGTCGAGAATTTATTCTGATTGATAACGGTGGCTTTGGCAGTTCGTCTCAGATCGCGGCTGGATTGGTCACGCCTATTACCGGTGCGAGGCATGTCGAAAGCTGGGCATGGGGGAAGGCTTTCCCACTGGCTTCAAAATTTTTTCTAAACTGCGAACAAGCTACTCAAAGTCATTTTTGGAAAGTCGAGCCTTCGATCCGCTTGTTTGCTTCACAAGAGGAACGTGAGCGCTTTGACAATCGATATCGATTAAATTTTCCTGAAGATTATTCTAATTCGCTGATTGGCTTAAGGGAACACTTTGAAATTGAACTTGAAAAATCCAAATGGCTTTCATCGGTTCAGGCAAACTATGGCGGATTCGTCATGCCACAGGCTGCAAGACTGTGGACCGCAGATTTCTTAAAAGCCGCACGCGATCATTTTGAATCGATGAATAGTATCTGCACTGCTACGATTAATACAGCAACTGATATCGTAATCGAAAGAGACATCGTCACAGTGAAATGCGTAGATATTCAATGTAAACAGATTGTCCTTTGCGAGGGGCATTCCGCATTGCAAAACCCAATGTTCGATCCGATTGAACTTGTGCCAGCACAGGGGGACATTCTTACCGTTCGGATTCCTGATTTGAAACTTGATCGGGTGCTTCATGCGGGTTGCTGGATTGCACCGGTTGGATTCGACAGTAGTAATGACGAAGGTTTGTATCATGTTGGATCGACCTATCGCTGGGCACCATTAAATGGAGTCCCTAACAAAGAGAGTCTATCCATTCTGTCAGACAAACTAAGGTCGTTTATAAAACTTCCATTTGAAGTCATCGACCACCGCGCGGCAATTCGACCTGCTGGTTTTGACCATAAGCCATTGCTTGGCAATCATTCAAACTATCCGAATTTGTGGATTCTTAATGGACTTGGAGCCAAGGGAGTTTTGCTTGCTCCGTGGTGTGCAGAGATGTTAATCAACGCCATGTTTTTTCAACAACCAATTGATGTTGAACTTGCTTGGAACAGGAAGCGAAAGAGGCAAGTATGAGACACACACAGCTTGCGCAGGATTTAGTTCGCGCAAGACTCTCTGCGGGTATGATCGCGGTCGATGCAACAGCCGGAAACGGACACGACACATTGTTTTTGGCTCAGTCCGTTGGTCCTACAGGGATCGTTTATGCAATCGACATTCAGTCTGCCTCAATTACGACGACTCGACAACGTCTTCTATCCGAAGACATCGATAAGTCGGTCGTTTTGGTTCAAGCCTCGCACGAAAATTGGGCAGCAATTCTTCCTGCCGAGCACTACCAGAAAGTCGACGCCGTCATGATGAATTTGGGATACCTACCAGGTGGGGATCAAGCGATCAAAACGAAAGCCGAATCGACGACCAAGGCTATCCGAGAAGCATTCGCTTGGCTGAAGCCCGGTGGCATCATGACTGTCCTAGCATACATCGGGCACTCAGGAGGCGAAGAAGAATGCGGAGCGGTTCGATCGACGTTCTTAGAGCACCTGATTAGTCCCGATCAGCTTCACGAACGACCTTCGCTTCCTGGAACAAATGGTCCGGTCCTTTTCTGGTGCTGCTGTGAAGCGGATTCGAAGCGTTGAAGGTAAAACCAATTCTCCAATGAAAAAAGGCTTCTTGCCGATTCGAGAATCAACAAGAAGCCTTTAATGATCTTTGAATTCAGTTCTATTGCAGCAAAGCACCGCTCAACCACTGTTGAGTATCGACGTGGATGTTAAAGCCTCATGGCGAGTAAGCGCTTAAACAAACGCCGAGATATTGAACCCTGGTAATCTGTTCGGAGCAAAATTACCTGAGTTCCGCATTCGCGACCACGATTGCCGTGGTCGCGATTTCTTGACTCCCTAAGCTTGGAAAGCTTATCGAAGAAGCGACAGAACTGACTGCGAGCTCTGATTAGCAATACCGAGCACACTAGTACCGGATTGGACCAGAATTTGAGCACGAGTCAGGTTAGCAGATTCCTTCGCGAAGTCCGCATCACGAATCGTGCTTTGTGCTTCGTTTAGATTTGAAAGAGTATCGTTCAAGGACACCGTGTTGCTTTCGAGAGTCGTACGTTGGAACGCACCCAATCGACCGCGAAGACCGGTAACTTTGTTGATGACTTCGTCAATGACGTTTGCAGCACCGCCGATGTCCTTTTTCAAGCTCTTTGCTTGACCGTCGGCCAATTCCGACAGACGACCAGAGATTCCGCCAAGTCTAGCCGTCGAAAGCGAGCCGATTCCTAGGCGAGCTTGTTGGCTGCTAACCACGTCGCCACCGAGTTGGAATAGAGCACCGCCACCCGTGATGTCGAACTTGACATCTGCTGTTGAACCTGCGGCTAGAGAAATCGAAAAATCGAGCGACGAGTTGCTGATTGATACGGTGTTACCATCGCCCACTGCTGCGAATCCATTAACCGTCGCAACAACGTCCTTACCGTTGGCTCGGGTAGCCGTTAGACCAGTTGCTAATGCACTGGAGGATCCGCTGGTCACGTTCACGGCAACCACTGCTTTCGATCCGTAGGTCGTACTTCGGAGCAAGAGGTTTCCAGATTCGTTCACGGCCTCAACCCCGGTTGTGTCGCTTGAGCTGTTGATCGAGTCAATGATGTTGGTCAAGCTGGCACCGGCCTTCAGACGGATCTCCTGAGCGCCCCGGAAGCCGGTAAGCTCGAAGTTAACGTCTTGATCCAGACCGCCACCGGCATTACCCCCAGTGAGATTCACGATCGTCGGGGCGGCATCGGCACCAACGTTGTAGAACTGATCGCCAGTTTCACTGGTAATGTCTAGTGTGGACGAATACTTCGCGGAAACTTCAGTACTGTTGTTGATCGCATTATTGATCGCCGCTAACGTCACTTTGTCGCTTGCACGAGTGACAATTTCAATGTTCCCGCTCACATCGAATCTCGCTTTGACTTCTCCAACTGCGTTGCCGGAAGAAGTTACAAACGATATGTTCTTGTTGAAGGTCGTTGATTTATCCTTTGATGTGACAGTAATTTTTCCATCATACTCTGTACCAGCCGTGATGACAGTCGGAGTATTGACGCCTAAGTCAGAGGCCAAACTGAATCGTGCTGTCCCGTTTAGTGTCTGACCAGCCACAACATTGAACTTATTATCGGTATTGATTGCACTAGCGACATCATTAACGGTGGCACCCTCGGCAACAGTCACGATCAAACGGTTTAGTGTTGCATCGTAAGTCGCTCCGGTTGTGCCGCCAGATTGGAATTTGACATCCGTTAGATTACCGCGAGCACCGTCGGCTAGTCCAGTATCAACCGCTATCAATCGGAAGCTTGCGGGCGTTGCAGGCGGATTCAATCCGTTCGCAAACGGGCCACCTAATGCAGTAGTTCCATTATCTGTCGCTGAGTAAACATAGCTTCCGTTTGTAACGTTCGAAGCTTGGAAACTGGCACTCAAATCGGTGTTGATAGCGGTTGCGATTTGGGAAATCGTTGCTCCGCTTGCGACGGTGACGTTGATTTTGTTAGCTGTAGCATCGTAGGTCGCACCAGTAGTTGCACCTGACGTAAACGACAAGACAGTGTCGTTGCCCTTTGCACCATCGGCAGGTCCACCATTGACAGCCGTGAGCTTGAAGGCGTTTGCTACGCCGGACAGAATTGGGGCCCCACCACTGAGGACGCCCGTTCGATTAGCGACCGTCGCTTGCGAAGCTCGCACGATTTCGCCAACGCCGGCAGTCGTGTTAACGATACCGCCTCCCGTAGAGTACGATCCGGTATCGAGTGCAGCCGTGTTACCCGATCCGGCGGCAGTTGCGAAGGTGATTAACGAGGCAGCTGCAGTGCCACCCAAAGCCGTTGCAAGAGCACCAGCTGACAAGCCGGTTTCAATGACCACATTCAACTGATTTGCGTTTGCGTCATAGACGGCAGCTGTTGAACTTGCAGTAGCCGAAGTCGTGACCACAACGTTCATCGTGTTGGCACGTACCCCGTCGAGAAGCTCGCCCGCAACCGCCGTCATTTTGATATCGATGCCGCTCGAACCAAGATCTAAGGTTCGCACTGAAGCGGTTTTCGACGAACCGTTGCTGAACTGAAACACTTGATTTAGGTCGGCGTCATTTGCCAAATCGGCCATCGCTTGAGCACCACTTTGGCCCTCACGAAGATTCAAAGTCAACACACCCGTTCCGTTATCAAACGATCCGTTCGAAACACCGGAAGAAATAGTTGTTAGTTTTACTTCAACACCATTGCCGAGAAGTCCGTCTCGCACGCTTCCATCCCGAACAGCGATGTCAAGGGACAGTCCAGCAGCAATCGTCAACGTACCAGTTGCTTGGGCACCAGGTGCAGATGCATTTGCGAACTGGACGTTCCTCGACGCTTCTGCTCCCACAGTGAAAGCATTGGCGAGAGCTACTTCAATGGTTGATTCCGTAGCGGCACCTGCGGTACCGAAGGTAATGGATCCAGTAGCATTTGCTGGAGTCACAGACGCTGCCAAGGAAGTATTGCGGATTTCAGCCTTTGTTGCTGCCGTAGACACCGAAACCGCTACCGAGACGTTACCAGTTGTGCCGAGATTGGCTTGGTTGATCTGTAGATCTTTCGTAGTTGAGAAACCGTCGCCAGCTTTCGTGATAAAATCCAAACTACCATCAAGGAGCTTTCGGCCTTGGAAAGTCGTCGTTTGAGCAATTCGGTTGATCGCTTCAAGCGAGCTATTTACTTGGAGCTGATTCGCAGCGATTTCTTCATCACTCAGAGCGCCACTGTTGGCCGCTTCGGTAACCAGTCCACGAATATCGTTGAGCAAGCTGCTGACCTGACCGAGAGCCGAGTCAGCGGTCGCAATAATCTGGCTTGCGCGTTGAGTATTGGACAGGGCTTTGTTCAAGCTGGTGATATCGCTTCGAAGCGACTCGCTAGCGATCAAGCCTGCCGGATCGTCCTTACCGCTATTGATTCGGAGGCCGGTGCTCAAACGAGTGAGCGAAGTTTGAAGGTCATTATTAGTCCGTTGAAGACGAGTTTGAGCGGTCAACGAGCTGATATTTGTATTGATTCTTGTCATGCTAAAAAAACTCCCAACAGATTGAGGTTCGAAGTCGGTGCGAAATCAAAAAGAGCTAACTATGGAGCGTTAACTAAATAGCTCCGAGCGCGTTTTAATGCGTCGAAACTATCTCTCTCTGGCCTCGAACATTCGAAGCATTGCACTGTCATCCGATGCAAGGTGAACTGCCTACTCGCAATCAGCTCGTTTGGGAGGCAATCGCCAGCTCAATCGAGTATTTTCGCTTTGTAGGAAAACTGGTAAGACCAACCGCCACAGTCGGTCACGAGTCCAACGAACACCAAAAGTTGATCAGACCCCTGGAATCTTTAGTATGGACTGGCAAACATAGCATCGGAAACCTTAACGCTAGGACGTAAACAAGATGAATTTCTTAAGGAAAATTTCTGCAACTATAGCTCTACAGGTGTCTCGACGGGCTCAATCGCTGCAATCAGAACTCTTTCGCCAGTCGTCGCAAATCGCCATCGGCGACTAGTCGTGGATATCGTTAGGGATGGAGCTTGGATTTTCCCGCAGCATAAAGAAACAAAAAGGACCGTGGCCTTAATGCGATGCGTTTGCCGGGCGAAACTGGGCCTGGTGCCCAAGTTTCGCAATGGGGTTGGTGTGCTTAGAACGCAAATAAGTTTTCAAGCACTAATTCGTGCTGCTTGTCGAGCCGGGCTGCGAAAGAACGATGGCTTCGGAAACGGTTTTTGTTCCTAGGGGCGACTTGGAATTGAATGGCCCGTCGGAACCGGTGTTGGGCCATGTGGACGGATCGGCAAACTGGCCGTCGTCGCGATACTCTTTTTGTAAACGAGCGATCTCACCTTTGAGCTCGGAAAACTTGGCCGCAACCTCGGGTGATTTTGCACTCTCGGGTGAAAACAGCAAGTTATTCTGCTCGATAGGATCCTTGATGAGATCGTACATCTCGTACTTGTCTTGCTTCCAGAAATGGATCAGCTTATGAGTCGCTGTACGGACCCCCAAATGAGCGACCGTATTATGATGGCCCGGGTCGTGGTAATAGCGATAGTACATGGTCTTAGGCCAATCGGTGGGCGACTCCCCTTGGAGAAGTTTTGCAATCGAGCGTCCTTGCATGGAAGTCGGAATCGGGAGCCCGGCCAAATCCAAGAAGGATGGGGCAAGATCGATATTGGAGACGAACTGATCGGAAACATTGTTTGCTTTAATTCCCGGACCGCGTGCAAGCAATGGCACGTGGAGACCTGGTTCGTACATGAATCGTTTATCGTAAAGTCCCAAGTCGCCCAAGAACCAGCCGTTATCCGCAGAATAAATGACGATTGTGTTTTTGGCTAAGCCATTCTCGTCCAGGTAGTCTAAGACCTTGCCAACGCCGTCATCCACTCCTTGAACGCACGCAAGGTAATCTTGCATGTACCGCTGATACTTCCATTTCACGAGATCTTTTCCGGTGAGCGTCTTGCCATCAATGGTGAGTTCCATAGGCTTGACGTTGAGCCACTTTGCTAATGCGGGGCCTTTTAAATCTGCAGGTGGTTCCAGCTTCAGGTCCCGTCGCGTCAAATCGTGAGCAACAGTCTGCTGGTTGATTGGAAGTGCGGTCGGTCGTGTCGCATAATCGTCCCAAAGGGTTTCCGGCTCAGGAAAAAGCTTGTCCTTGAAAATCGCCTTATTACGTTCGTCCGGTTCCCAATCACGATGAGGGGCCTTTTGATGCAACATCAAAAAGAATGGTTTATTTTGCGGGCGAGTCTTAATAAAGTCGATTCCCAGATCGGTGGTAATCTCCGTGCAGTGCCCCTCGATCGTCACCCTACCGTTGGGAACAAGAAAAACCGGATCCTTGTATACTCCCTGACCGGGCAAAACGATCCATCGATCAAAACCAGTCGGGTCCGAGCCTAGGTGCCATTTGCCGATTATCCCGGTGTGATATCCGCCCTTCTGCAAGTGCTTAGCGACATGGTCGCGCGAGCCCTCGAACTGATTGAAAACAGGAACGCCGTTCAGGTGCGAATATTGCCCGGTTAACAACGTCGCGCGGCTGGGAGTACAGATGGAATTCGTCACAAAGGAATTCGTAAAACGAGCTCCCTCTTTAGCAATTCGATCCAGATGTGGAGTCTGGTTAACCTTAGACCCGTACGCAGAGATCGCATGCTGGGCGTGATCGTCGGAGAAAATAAACAAAATATTCGGACGGTCTGCTTGGACTTGAGCGATTCCAAAGGAGATCGAAAGCAGACTGGCCAAGATTTTAAAAGAGAGTTTCATGACTTTTTCTTAAATAACAGAAAGGAGAAAGATATGTTGCGGTGTTGAAAAGGGCATTTTTCCGAAGCCGTAGGCGATAGCCCTCGGGTGCTATCTGGCAATTTGTAGCAACGTCGAAACCCGTGGCTAGCGCCATCGGCTCAGGTTTCATCAGCCCAGGGATAGGGAGAGGGCACGACAAAACAAGGC
>JANODQ010000219.1:0-11559 GCA_031412775.1 Pirellulaceae bacterium
CGGAGCTTTCCTGACACCGCGTGAATGGGTCAAGTTCGGAGAGTTGGTTCGGCTAGACGGTAAGTGGGATGAAACTGAAATTGTTCCTGCCGCAGTTCTTGCAGAATGTTTTAAACCATCCAACGCTCAGCCTGCCTATGGCATGACTTGGTGGCTCCTGGGCGGTGGTGATGAAAACAGTACCGAGGCAGCGAATGGTGGCAACGTCGCTTCTAAAGCGAAACGACTCCTTGAAGAACGGCGCAAGCTTGCCTTTCAAGCGTTTGCTGACATTGTGGCGGTCATGGGAAAAGGCAAGAACCGATGCTATGTCATACCTTCTCGTCAAATGGTTGTGATCCGTATGGGAGACAGTCAGGGTCGCGAGTTCAGCGATAATGAGTTTCTTGCAAAGCTAATGGAGACGCCATGAACGCTGATAAAACAATTCTGAGCGTAGCAATTACGATTGCTATCGCTTTGGAAGGCCTTCAAGCTTAATTCAGTGCGGTTTTGGGCGGAAAGGCGGCTCATTTAACGAGCGGCCATCTTCAAAACCCGCATGGTAAATCTTGCTCAGCGCTGTGCAGTGATAGCCGTTTGCCTTGAAGTACTGCGGCAGCGTGATGCAGTCGGGCTGCGCAACACGGAAGTGCGTCTCCAAATCCCACACCCGCGTCGTATCAGGGCGAAGGCCTGTCATCATCGCCGTGCGTGACGGACTGCATACCGCCTGCTGGACATAGGCGAGGTTGAACACTATGCCGCTCATGTCGAACAATTTGCCATTCTCGTTCAGCTTCCAATTGGCATCACGCACGTACCACATCGAAGCGAGTTGATTAAAGATCCAATCGCGCCGCGTGCCTGATTGGCCGAGCAGTTGCAAGGCTAAGCTATATCCGTGAAAATGGTATTCACGGGCATCTTGCTGCCAGAGAGTTCGACAACATGTCGATCAACTCTAATTTCCCGGCGGGAACTAGCGATTTCCACTTAACTTTGACTTGACTACCGATTAAGAGTACGATTTAAAAACGTTTGTGAGTCAGTTTGGTCGGCATTTCGATTCTTGCTCGACGGACGAATGTTCTTATTCGCAACGTACTCTCCATGCACAACAATATGACGAAGCGATTTTTGCACGGTCTTCGGGATTTTTTGGAGCAACGGGCGAAGAATGGGCACAGCGATCAGCGTTTCGACCGTCAACGCCTCGACCGAAATCGCACAGCCTGGTTCGAAATGCTCGAAACGCGAACTTTACTGGCAAGTGTTGCTTGGGACAATGCAGGCGATTTGATTTATGCTCCGACTGCCGTAGCCGACCGCATCCCCGATTTTTCGAACGTCGGTTATCGCAGTGGTGTCGTTGGTATTCCTAATATCCCCGTTGTCTTGACAGTGCAGCCAGGGGCCGGCGACGACACGGCGCTTGTTCAAACTGCCATCGATCAAGTCGAAGCCATGCCTCTCAAGACCGACGGCTTTCGCGGGGCTGTCTTACTCAAAGCCGGCGAGTACCAGATCAGTGGACAGCTCAACATCAATGCAAGTGGCGTCGTGATCCGCGGGGAAGGCGACGGTGCAACCGGAACGGTCCTTCGAGCCACTGGTACCTCTCAGCGAACCCTGATCCGTTTTGCCGGTTCGGGTTCGCAAAGCACTGTTGCTGGAACAACACACGAAATCGTTGACAAGTACGTCCCCGTCGGTGCTCGGAGTTTTCAAGTCGACTCGACGGCTGGGTTAGCCGTCGGTGAAACGGTGATAGTCAATCGCCCGACCACTACCGAATGGGTCGCGGCGATCGGCATGAACTTGCTCGATATTCCTTGGGTCGCGGGCGACCATGAACCAAACTGGGATCGTGTCATCACGCGAATTGAGGGGAATACGATTACCTTGGATGCACCGCTAACGAATTCACTCGATCTCAATTATGGTGGCGGCAACATTCGTCAGTACACCTGGGTTAATCGAATCTCGAATGTCGGTGTCGAAAACTTGCGAGGCATCTCGGACTTTGTCGGTGATACGGATACGAACCATGCAACTTGGCTAGTAGAGATGACAGCCATGCAAAACGGTTGGATTCGCAACTTGACGGCTTACAACTTTCGACAAGGAATTGTTACGCTGAAGAGAACATCGAAATGGGTCACTGTCGAAGAATGCGAAAGCTACGATCCGAAATCACCCATCATTGGCGGCGAACGCTATACTTATGACGTCTACGGCCAGTTGCACTTGGTCCGCAATTCTCACGCTTCGCAAGGCCGACACGATTACGTATTAGGCTCGGCGGTTGCGGGACCAAACGTGTTCGTCAACAACACGGCCGTCAACGCTTTTAGTGATACCGGACCGCATCAGCGCTGGGCCACGGGCGGTCTGTTCGACAACCTGGACGTTGGTGGCAATAGTATCAATGTTCAGAACCGCGGCAACAGTGGAACGGGCCACGGTTTTGCAGGAGCCAACATGGTGATTTGGAATTCGACAGCGGGGGGCTTCATCGTTCACAATCCGCCGACGGCTCAGAATTGGTTGATCGGATCGACCGGTCCGATCAGCGGTGGGTCGATGTTTGTCGGTCCGCGAGACCCGGGGACTGTCGAGTCGCATGGTGTTGCAGTTCAACCTCGCAGTCTCTATCAAGCCCAAATGCAAGAGCGGCTCGCGCATCCCGATCTCGATTATCGAGAGTATTGGCTGGGGGATATCGACGGCTTCTCCAGTACCAATGGCACCGGAGACAACGTCACCGTCGATCCCGCTTGGCGATCGCAATTCGATGCTGCCACCACAGCGCAACTGAGTAACTTTGACAACCTCGCCAATCCGCAAGCCATCCCTTTTACTTTTAACTACACCATCGATCCTGGTGATCAAATCGTCGGTGCAACACTTAGCTTCGGACTGCGAGCCACTGCTACCGATCTCAGTACGAATCGTCTGTTCATCGATAGCGTCACCGACAATCCGACCTTTGCATCGCTTAATTGGACCGACATCGCGACTTCCGGTACCACTACCAAGGTTCTCAACCTGTCGAGTCGGCTCAACACGCTTCAAGACGGACGATTGAATCTCGGAATTCTTCAAAATACCGCGATCGATTGGGTCGTTTTGAATTTGCAAGTTGCTCCTTCAAATACGTTTAGCGTCGTGAATCTTTCGCCCGTAGCTGACGCTTATGTCCGAAACGGAGCAACTGCCTCGCAGAACTTTGGGACCGATCCGACACTACTGACCAAGGAAGACACAAGTGCCGATTTTGATCGCCGATCATTCCTTCGATTCGACCTTTCACAGATTAAAGGGAAAGTCGAACGGGCGACTTTACGATTGATTCCAACGGGAGTGGGTACCACGATTGAGAATCGCGTTTCCTTCGTCGCGAATGATTCGTGGGGTGAAACAACGGTTAACTGGAACAATCAACCCGCTGCCTTGCCGTTCGGAAGCGACGTTATCAAAAGCGGAAGTTCTTTTGAAGTTCTGGTAACGCCGCTTGTTCTGGAAGCCGTTAGTGGTGACGGTGCGCTTTCCTTGCGGATTGATTCGCCAATTAACCTTGGCGCATCAGGCATTGTCACCTTTGGTTCAAAGGAGAATACCAATGCATCGGTCCGGCCGATTCTAATTCTTGAATTGACACCGGCTTCAATAGTAAATCGCCAAGTCTTCTACAACAACGCAACGGGTACGAACTTAAGCAGCGCTGGTGCGGCGACGAATGCCATCGATACGTCCAAGTCAGCCCTGAGAACACCAGGTGCTGCATCGACGTTCGCCAACTACACCAACTATTCGCGTGGACTCAATGGCATGATCGTTGACATCAATAGTTTGCCTGCGACCACCACCGATAGTCAGATACTCGCAAGCTTGCAGTTTGCTCAATGGAATGGAATCGAAGCGGTTGGATTTACCGCGTTGCCTGGAGCGGCAACTCCAACTGCTACGATTTTTCCAGGAAGCGGTTTGGGCGGTTCGGCCCGCGTGAAAATCACGTTCCCCGATAACGCGCTGCAGAACATTTGGTTGCGAGTAACCGTGGTGGAGAATGCTTCCACGGCCCTGGCATCGAACGACGTTTTTTACTTCGGCAACGTGATCGGCGAGTTGAACTTTGGTAACACTTCGACTCGTTTGCGTGTCAATGGGCAAGACACCAATCAAATCTTGTTGAACCAATCACCTACCGCCAACTCGGCGACTGTGACCAACATTTTTGATCTCAATCGTGACGGACGCGTAAATGGCCAAGACACCAACATTTTGCTTACCAATCAACAAGCCGGTGGAATCGTAGCTCCTATAGCTGTACCAACCGCTGTACCGTTGTTGGCCCCAAGCTCTGTTACAGCTCGCAGTAGCGACGCCGCGTTCGTCGACATGAGTTGGCTTGAACCGCTTGAGCGAAGCACCACCCGAAGGCGCTCTTCCCTTCGACATTTCTGATGACTTCTGTATAAGTCTAGCCGTAGGATGGGGCCTACGTCAGGGCAAGTAATTGTTTGATTTTGTGAAAGCTGTTGCGTATGTTACGTTAAGCGACGTAGCGGATTGTATTCTCACTTAGGGATAGACAAGCCTGATTACTCCTGCACTGGGGGCTTGCTGAGCATGCTCGTAAGCATTCCTGATAATCGCGGGCGACAGGGACGACGCCATCAATTAGCCGCATTGCTCACCGCTCATGAATCGAGATAGAGCGGACTCGGCAACATCTGTTGCATTAGCTATCTCGTATCGTAATAATCCTCACCAACAAAGCAGGGTCCTACAACGTCGCCTTGATGAAGACGAAACCGAATCTGGAATTGCTTGATCGATCGTGGTTCTAAGCACATCGGCATCGATAAAAAGGTTTAATGGCGCTGCGTTTGCTGTAGAGTTATGACGGGACAAAATTGTTTTTTAGCTACCCTTTGCTTGCAATTTGCATCCCTCCCGAAACCTATTATCGGGAGATTTATCATGGCGCGGCTTGCATCAATTTTCGTTAGTAAATTAAGTGACGATGATCGAAAATGGTTAGTCGAAACTTCGAAGACCCATCCAACGCATTCCACGAGAGCCCGTGCACTTTCTATTCTCCTGAGTTCCCAAGGACGCACCATTATTGAAATTGCTACCGTGCTTGTGGTCGATGAGGATACAGCACGAAGTTGGATAAACAGGTGGTTTAATGGTCAACGGGAGAATCTTGAGGACGTGCATCGCGTAGGAGGTCCGACCTTGCTTAGCGAAGATGGGTGGAGAAGCAACTGGAAGAAGTTTGCACTTTCAGCAACGGCGGAACTCCGTCAAAAAGCAACGACAGTTATTGGAACGGTGACATACCGTGGATTTCGGGGCGTGACATGAATTCGTCAAAACTTTGGGATTCGCAACTCCACATTTCACGCGTTGCTGTTGATGAGTCCTCAACCCGGCTTGCCCCTCAAGGTGCGTTACTCGTTCTGGTACGGGGCATGGGATTGGTACCTGGGGCGCAGATCGGCGAATTGATGGTTCCGGCAGCATTTAATCAGAACATCCGAGCGCTCGCTCCAAGTTCAGTTCTTGTACCTCGATTTCTGCTCTTTGCCGTCCGGAACGGCATAAATTTAGGCAAAGACGTTTTGAGTAACGCCGCGTATGGAACGTTGAAAATTGATACCGAAGCGCTCAAATGTGTCCCCATCTCGGTTCCGTCAATCGGTCAGCAACGAAAGATTGTCGAAACGATCGATGGACTATCCCATGAAACCCAACGCGTCGAATCCATCTACCAGCGCAAACTCGCCGTGCTCGACGAGTTGTAAAAGTCACTACTGCACCGAGCCTTTAGTGGGCAACTTTAGGAATCTCTTATGACTGACGAGACACCACAATCTGAAATCATTTTTTATCAGACCGAAGACGGGCGGACACGTATTCAATGCCGGTTTGAGAATGAAACGATATGGCTGACGCAAAAGCTAATGGCGGACCTGTTTCAAAAGGATGTCCGCACAATCAATGAGCATATTCAGAACGTCTTTGCCGAGGCCGAGTTAACGCCTGATTCAGTTATCCGGAAATTCCGGATAGCTCGAATGGAGGGAAATCGCCAAGTTTCCGGCGAAATCGAACACTCTGACCGATTTTCCGGGACAGTTTTGCGAAAAGCCAGTTTTGCTTGACACTTGTCAACAGTTAAGGCGGCCTTAATTCGATTTCATGACCAAGGCACTCCAAGCCCGATATTGAAAAGGCTATTCAGTATGCCGAGCAACTTGGATGGCGCGTAGAACTGTCTAACGGTCATGCTTGGGGGCGTTTGTTTTGCCCTTTTAGCTCGCGAGTTGATTGTATCGTAAGCGTTTGGTCGACACCAAGAGACCCTGAAAACCATGCCCGACATATCCGAAAGGTCGTTGATTCATGCCCTCACCAATCGGAATCGGACGATGATTCACCAGAAATCAATTTAGAACAAGATCCATAAACATGAACGAGACAGTGAAACCGAATTGCGAAGCAGAATACGACTTTGCTTTAATTTTGAGAGGAGTCGCAGAGCTAACATCGGCAATTGAAGATACGCTTTTTATTGCTGGTTGTGATGATGCAACGTTGAGCATGCAATACGGACTGCTGTACCTCGAGTTCAGCAGATCGGCGAACTCGTTGGAAGATGCAATCATCAGCGCCATCAACGATGTGAGGAAGGCAAGGATTGGAGCAGAAGTGTTGCGTGTGGACGAGTGTAACCTTGTAACCGCATCGGAAATTGCGAGGCGAATCGGCCGAAGTCGTCAACTCGTTCACCAGTACATGAATGGCATGCGTGGCCCGGGGGGATTTCCACCACCTGAATGTCATTTAACCGATCTAGCGCCGCTATGGGCTTGGTGTGCAGTCAGCTACTGGCTTGTTCAAAAAAATCTGCTGCGTCAGTAAGAAAGCAGGAACGCAGAAGTTGTCGAGGCAATTAACAATTGGCTTGAGTCGGCTCGGCAACGTCAACGATGTCCCGAGCTCCTCGATGAGATCAATCGTGCACTGCAGACCGAGCAACGATAAGTTTTTTGGCATGCGAATCTTAAAGGGGCGGAAGCGAGATCAAAAAGAAGGGCAAGGTTCCCAAGAACGGCAGCTTATTCTTTACGATCTTTCAAACCTTCATGGCTTATGGCTCAGTAAGCAATAAGGCAATCGTTATTCCAAGTATTGAATATGGAACGATGATGGCAGCGAAAGGCCCTTCGTACTACTTTGGCGAGTAACCATCACTTGTAGACGATGGTCGTAACGACGTTCCATTCGAGTGGTAGCAATCAAGATAGAATAATCATAATTGCAAGAATACGGAAGGCAGGGTAAACCGAGCACTTGCGCATAAAATTCCGGAATGCTGTGATAATCTGCACGGCAAATGGGATCGAAAATTCATAGTTGCAAAAACATTGAGGGCAGATAAACCAAATACTCTCGCAAAAAAATTCGAAAGGTCGTGATCATCTGCTTCGCGATTTTGCCATCTGGAATCACAATTCTGCGACTTCGATGTTGCGATAAGTACAATGACGACGATCGATGTCGATGCTGAAACGTTCAAACCGCTGCGTATGGTGCAGATGCTTCGAACAACAATTGATATTGGCCCTCGAAACGAAGTATGCTACCGAACTAACTGCAGTTTTTTGTGCAGGAGTCTACTTCGTGTTTGACAGTGAACGGGATGGAATTAAAGCGACTTATCAGCACGACGATCAGAGCATTCATTCGTCGGATTGCTCTTCGTCGGATTGCTCTTTGTCGGATCATCGCCCGGCTTGGCTTGACCGGGGGCGCATTCCGGCGTTAGACGGACTTCGAGCAATTGCGGTCTTTCTTGTCTGCTTAGCCCACGTCGAAGAAACTAAGGGGTTTCCACGCGTCCCTTTTTTGCCGACTTTAAGTCGCTTTGGGGGACTTGGAGTCGATGTTTTCTTTGTGCTCAGCGGATTTCTGATAACCAATTTGCTTTACCGGGAACGGGAAAAGTTTGGTCGGGTGTCGCTTCAGAGCTTTTATCTCCGGCGCGGTTTTCGAATCATTCCCGCTTATATCTGCTTCCTGCTTTTCGTTGCCGCTCTGGCTGTAGCCGGAATCGCTACTCCTAACGCCCGAGACTGGGTCGCTGCCGGGACCTTCACGATGAATTTCATCCACCGGCCCGCCTGGGAACTTGGCCACATCTGGAGTCTGTCGATCGAAGAGCACTTCTATCTTGTCTGGCCGCTTGTGTTCGCCGCCCTATCACGTCGTGCCGCAGTCGCGGTGCTGGTTGGGGTACTGATCGTTGGGCCGTTGATCCGTTGTGCCGTCCTGATATGGTGGCCAATGTGGTCTCCGATGACCGATCTTTGGACGTTCACTCGACTCGACGCGATCGCCGCCGGGTGCTTACTCGCCCTGCTGCCCCGATCTCCTGGCGGACTCCGTTGGATCAACGTTGCAGCCAAGTCGTGGCACCTCGTCGTGGTCGTTCTCATCGCGGGGCTCGCCGCCGGTTCGGCGTCTGGCAAAGTCTCCGTTGCAGTGACCCCGACCGTGACCGCCATCGCGATTGCTATTCTTCTATGGGCCGCCGCTCGGCGGCCCCCGGGGTGGTTCGAAAACCCTGTCGTAGTTTCCATTGGGGCAGGCTCGTACAGCCTCTACCTTTGGCAGCAGCCGTTTCTGAACCCTCATTCCGACTGGAGTTGTGCGGCGTTTCCCCAAAACTTACTTTTTGCCGGGTTGATTGCCAGCCTCTCGTACTGGCTGGTTGAGCGGCCGATGCTTCGGTTCAAAAACCGATTCCAATCGCAAACGGTTCCGGTGAGTGTCTCGCCAGTATCTTCGCAATAATTCTTTGCCAAATCCGATCAATTCAGCCCTTGCCGCACGGCAGCCATGGAATGACAAGGCGTACGGCTGGTATAGGTAAATCGGGGGGCGAGTCGGTTTTCTAGCAATCCATTCGAAAGCGAATGCATTGATAAGGCGGCTTGTTTCCATTGCAAGAATGCTTTCTATCGAAAAATTTGATTATGGGGCAACCAGCCAAAAGAGGTAGCTTTAATGACGAATGAATCTTGAGATGATTCACCGTTATTAGTGAATAAAACACGAAGTTGAAGTACCGAATAGGACGATAGACGGAGCATGTGAGTTTAGAGAAGGCGGGATTGATTTAACGCGCAGGATGCTTGTGGTGATTACGAAAAACATTTCGATAGCGATGTTGGCAGCGGTGTATAGTCTGGTGTTTTGTATGGCATGCTTATGCCTTGAGAACTCGTTGTTTGCTCAATCGCCTAGGATTGGCCCACGGGTGCTTGAAATTCCCAGCCGCCCAGCAATCTCTCCTTACTTGAACTTGGGACGCGGTCAATCGGGAGAACTTCCCTCTTACCAGGCGTTTGTGCTACCCAACATCCAGCTTCAGAAACAGCAAAGATCTCTGCAGCAACTTCAATCGCAGGCTTTTTCGTTGGAACGGGCTGTCAATGGAGACGCAAATGTGCGTTCAACGGGCACAGGCAGCGCTTTTCAGAACTTTTCTCATTTCTATCCTGTTCGTGGCAGAAAATAGCACTACACAATCGTGTTACAGTCCAATCAACTCAAACGAATCCGACTAGGACGATCGATTTCGATCTTCTTGTCGTTCTTTGTGTTTGGATTCTGCGGATGCCAGCAGGCCTTTCTTTTCAAAAATTCAAGGGGGATCGCCCCTTCGCTTTTCGATGCGCCTCGCGAGTTGGAAAAAGCGATTCTTCCCGCCTATCGGATTGAACCTCCAGATATTTTGTCGATCGATGTCGTTCAACAGGTCTCGCAGGCTGATTACCTATTGCACTCGGGCGATTCCGTCATGCTAACGGTGTCGAACACCATTCCTGAAGAGCCAATCGCGGGCGAATTTCTGATTGAGGCGGGAGGCGTTATCCAACTCGGTTTCAGTTATGGCAGCATTGAAGTTGCCGGAATGACGGTTCGCGAAGCCCAGAACGCTATTCAAATGCATTTGAAGAACATTGTTCGCGATCCGCGTGCTAGCATCTCTCTTCGAAATGTTGCCGGCATTCAGCGTATTTCGGGCGAGCACATGGTAGGTCCGGATGGGACTGTCACTTTAGGAAGGTATGGTTCGGTCTCGGTCGTCGGGCAAACTTTACAAGAAGCGCAACAAACGCTGATTCTATTTTTGGCGCCGCATTTTAATTGCCCAGAAGTCTCACTTTCCGTCTATGCCTTTAATAGCAAGGTCTATTATGTCATCACGCAGGGGGCAGGTCTCGGAGACAGTCTTGTCCGATTGCCCTACACGGGCAACGAAACGGTGCTTGATGCCATCAGTCAAATTAATGGCCTAAGTCAGGTTTCCTCGACCAAGATATGGATCGCTAGGCCAGCCCAGGTCGCCTCCCATGAAAACCAGGTACTTCCTGTCGACTGGATGGGCATTACACAACGAGGTGAAGTCTTAACGAACTACCAGTTGTTTCCCGGTGATCGACTATACATCGCACAGGATCGATTGATTGCATTCGACGGGGCCTTGGGCAAGCTGACTGCGCCAATCGAACGAGTCTTCGGATTCACATTGCTAGGAACGACGACCGCATCCAGACTCTCCGGCAAAGTTCTTAATAAGACAACTGGCAATTTTCCTACCGATATTCGCCGCTGACAAGGTCGGACACGATGATTCAGTTCGCCAAAAGAAGACGTGCCACTCGACATGCGTTTACAAACCGCGAGTTTGTTGAGCGCTCGTTGAAGGTACGCTTTTTGGGTCTGGCCTTGATAGGTCTCCTGACCATGATTCCAGCGTGTCGTGGCGGCCGACGACCGGGTATTGCCGGAATTCCTCATGGCCTTCAGCCATCGGTGCAATCTACCCATGTGCGGTTGAGCGATCAGATGGGCGAAGATTGTTGCGACGTCAGCGGTGACGAACGGCGCGACGCAGTCGGCAACAAAATGGTCGTTATTGTGCGACCGCAATACTATGAAACTCAGTGGAGGGTTTTGCCAGTAACCCGGTAAGCGTCATCACGCTTATAACCGATCCATCAACATCAAGATGGCTTCATTTCATGGAAAATATTCGTAGGCTGGAAAGCGACAAATCCGAACTCTTCAATTCAAGCGATGTTTACGATCGCCATGGCTGGGGCTTCGTCTGCTTGTTGTTATTGATTTCCACTTTGTTCATACGCCCCGCTGACTGGGTACCGCAATTGAAAGGCGTTGCCGTTTATCAGACATTTATTGTGGCCGCATTGATCATCGCGTACCGCGCTGTCGGAAACCAGCTTTTCGCAAGTCAGCTTGCAATCAATCCGATTACCGGTTGTATCTTATTGCTATTGACGGCGGTTGCTTTATCGCATCTCACCAATGGGTTCTTGTGGGGGGCTCGCGAATCGACGATCGCCGTTGCCAAGGTCTTTGCACTCTATTTGCTTATCGCCGGCGTGGTGAATACGCCTCAACGGTTGGAGTTTTTTGTTAAATGGCTGGTGTTGACCATCTCGATTATGTCAGCCTTGGCCCTCGCCGATC
>JANODQ010000220.1:0-11314 GCA_031412775.1 Pirellulaceae bacterium
CACATACCCGTATTACTCGACGAGATTATCGAGTACTGCGAGCTCGAGCCGGGCATGGTGGTGGTGGACGGCACACTCGGAGCCGGCGGCCACGCACGAGAAATGCTCAGACGCATTCTGCCAGGGGGCAAGCTCATCGCGATTGACCGTGATCCAGCCGCCGCGGCTGCCGCAAAATCCCTACTGGATGCCGAATTCCCTGACGCGAAATCAGCCGGTGCGATTCGAATCTTCAACGCCAGCTACCGAGATCTCCCCTACATTCTACAACAGGAAAAGCTGGAGTCAGTCGATCGGATTCTGGTCGACCTGGGCCTCTCCAGCGACCAACTAGCGGATCGCGATCGCGGATTTTCGTTCAAGCTCGGCGGGCCACTGGATCTGCGATTCAATCCCGAGGAAGGAATTCCCGCCAGCGTATGGATTGAACGAGAAAAAGAAGAAACCATCGCCAATGCAATCTATCAGTACGGTGAAGAGCGATTCAGTCGCCGGATTGCCAAAGCCATTTGCCTTCGGAGGCTCACGGATCCAGTCAAAACAGCCGAACAACTAACCGACCTGATCCATCGCTGCGTACCCGGAAAGATTCATGGCCGCGTTGACTCTGCGACGCGAACCTTTCAAGCCTTGCGAATCGTCGTCAACGAGGAGCTAAAACACTTAGAAGAAGCTCTCACAAAGTTCCCGGAGTTGCTTGCCGTCGATGGGCGATTCTTGGCAATCAGCTTTCATTCCCTCGAAGACCGACTCGTTAAGAACACCTTTCGAGATCATCCGACGCTCGAAAGAGTTACTAAAAAGCCGGTGGTCGCTTCACCAGCCGAGGAAGCACGCAATCCTCGCTCGCGTAGTGCCAAACTGCGAGTCGCCCGCCGATTTATGTAGCTCGCCGATTATTCCATACGTGAGCCGTAGGCGCTAGCCTCGGGTTCCCCCCGCTAAACTTCCCAACAACAAACTTCCCAACAATTCAAACCTTCAATCGCCGCGCCTCACCCGTGGCTAGCGCCATCGGCTCAGTTCTCGTAAGCCCATCTTGGCTTCTTAGAACAAAAATATCCTCGATCCGAATCGGTCTTGATGGGGTTTAAGGCTTCGCGAGAGCTTACAATGCAATCCAGGTCAGGCCGATTTCTATTCGAAGCCCGTCGACCAACAACTTATGTAGATTGGCTAACAGGCAAAGCATGCGCGAGTCCGAAACCAACAACAACCGTGATCGCTGGGTCGACATGTCGATCCTCATGCGAATCCAGGACTTGCAATTGCGAGCCTCAGCGGTTGTCGATGGCTTTCACAACGGCCTTCATCGAAGCCCTCTCCACGGATTCTCCGTCGAGTTTAGTGAGTATCGTCCCTACAGCGCCGGAGATGACCCGCGTTCAATTGATTGGAAACTCTTTGCGAGAAGTGACCGCTACTATCTCAAGAAATTCGAGGACGAGACGAACCGCCGCTGTTACGTGGTTGTTGATCAAAGCAAGTCGATGGAGTTTGGATCACTTGCTTATAAGAAGCTCGACTATGCAAGAACACTCGCTGCAACACTCGCCTATTTTTTAACTCTCCAGCGTGACGCTGTCGGATTGTTGACGTTTGATCACAAGGTTGTCGACTTTCTTCCTGCACGATTTCGAACGGGGCAACTCAAGCGAATACTTTCAATGCTCGACAGATCACCGCGAGGCACCTCCACCGATATAAGCACTCCTCTTAATCACCTAGCAGAGATCGTTCGACATCGAAGTTTGATACTCATCGTTTCTGATTTTCTAGTCGATCCTGAAACTTTGCGTGCTCCCCTATCGTTTCTTCGCGCTCGACGTCATGACGTGATATTGCTTCGCGTTCTAGATCCCTCCGAAGTCGATCTGGCTATCTCGGAGCCCACGATGATACGCGACATGGAAAGCGGTCGCGAAATATTTGTAGACCCAGCAACAGTAAAGCTTGATTACGAAACGCGATTCAAACAGCATGAGCAATCGCTCGTTAGTTTGGCTGGAGACCTTGGAATCGGTTGGACTTCGCTGAAAACAAATGAGCCCATGGACTTGGCCTTGCTAGAACTTCTTAATCGACAGCAACGTCCGAACTTGGGTGGTCGCGGCCGCGGATTCACGAATACAGCAAGAGGTCGCGGATGAGTTTTCTCACTCCTCTTTACGCTCTCGCCGGATTAGCGATCGCTATCCCGCTCCTATTGCACTTGGTACGAAAGCAGCCCAAGAAACATCAAGTGTTCAGCTCGCTCATGTTTCTCGAGGCAACAACGCCACGACTAACCAGTGCGCGACGCATCGACCAATGGCTCCTTCTATTACTTCGATCCGCTGCGATTCTTTTTCTCGCCCTTGCCTTCAGTCGACCTTATTGGAACGTCGCTGCAACGCATGAAAGCCAACACGCTGGAGTATCGCGAATGCTCCTGCTTGACGTCAGTGCCAGTATGCGTCGCGAAGGGGTTTGGGAATCGCTTCAAGAAAAAGCGAACCAAATCATCGACCAATCCGGGCCAACTGATTCGCTTTCAATCTACGCTTATGACCAGTCCTTGAAGCCACTTCTGAGTATCGATGAAGCCATCGACACGCCCCTTGCGCAGCGAAAAGAAAAAAGTCGCATCGCTACCAAAGCCATCTCACCAGGATGGATGGCAACCGACCTCGGACTAGCACTTACCACGGCCGCCGACTTGCTCCAAAGCGATCGCGGTGCTGCAACCGAAGCACAGATGGGCGTTAGCGAGATCGTAGTCATCACCGACTTCCAAGGAGGAACTAACTTAGAAAAGCTAGCCGATCACTCTTGGCCCCAATCCATCAAAGTACGCCTCGAACGAGTTGCTCCCACGTCATCCAGCAATGCCCGAGCCAATGTTGTTATCAGCAAGCAAATTGCACTCGCTCCCACTGATCGAACACAAGATGGCAAATCATTGCGAGTGTTCGTGTCTAACGAATCGTCATCCGATAATAATGCGGTCATAGGCAACGAATCGGCTCGCTATGAGAATCTTGAACTCGCATGGCTCGACACGAACGGTCGACCAATCGAATCGACACGGACTGCCGCACCAGTCCCAGCGCGAAGCAACCTCATAGTTTCAATTCCCCCACCGCCTGAGGACTCGACAACCCTCCGACTCAGTGGCGACAAGGCAACATTCGATAACGATTATTTTATTGCTCCGATCGTCCAGTCCGAGTTGTCATTGGTATGCATCGACGATTCCAAGCGATTACCCGAAGATTCGTTAGCCTACTTCTTAAAGCAAATCCCACTAGGCTCGCTCAATCGACAAGTCTCCTTTATCGATCGAGAACCCGGATCGGATCTTCCATTGCCCAGTCCAAAGGAAACGCCATTGATCGTCGCTTCACACTTCACCTCGCCCAAAGACTTACAAGCTTTGAATGCTTTTGTAGCTCAAGGTGGACATGTTCTATGGGTCTGGGATACCAAAGAAAATGAAACATCATTTGGGTACGCTCAAGGTCTTGAAGCACTTTCTAAGAACGAATCAAAGAGCTTAGGTGGACAAGTGAGTGAAGCAAAAGTCCGACAATACAGCATGCTGGAAAAAGTTGATTTTCGTCATCCACTTTTCGCTGATTTAGCCGATTCAAAGTTTAATGATTACTCGAAGATTCGATTCTGGAGTCATCGAACATTAGACCTTTCCGAGCCTGATGCTTGGCAAGTTCTGGCTCGCTTCGATGATCGTTCGCCGGCCCTTATTAGCCGTAACCAAGCAACCGGAACGTTGTGGCTTATGATGGCAGGTTGGCAACCTTCGCAAAGCCAGTTCGCACTCTCAAGCAAGTTCGTACCGCTGATCGCAGGACTCTTTCGCATCGCAAGTCCTCCGGTAAGTAATGATTCTTCAAGAACGGTCGGCGAAGTAGTCGAATGGTCGCCCGGCGAACGTATAGTAGATCCAAACGGTCAACCACTAGTCCCATCATTCCCTGAGCCGATGGCGCTAGCCACGGGTGACGCAAAAGAAAATGCCGCTATCGATGGACAAACTAAACCCGAGGCTAGCGCCTACGGCTCAGGGGGGAGCAGCCTATCCGCGATTCTTATGCAACCAGGCTTGTACACTCGATACGATGTTGATCAAAAACCATTCCGATTCGCCGTCAATTTGAATGACTCTGAAAGTCAAACTGCAGTAGCCGGACTAGATCGACTAGATCAATATGGAGTGCTTGTCCATGATGGTTTACTTGCTGTTCCAAATGCCGTTGCGGGGAACCACCTCCGGGCTGTTGAACTAGAATCAAGACAAGGATGGTGGCAATGGTTAGTGATGGGAGTGTTAGCGGTGATTGGGCTGGAGTCGATACTGTGCATAGGTAAAGGATTTTAATCATGGATCAATTTGTCCTTCATCTGCTTACATGCGTTGCCAAACGATTTCGACGCGTCCGACTTGCGTGGCTCTTGTCGGCTGCATGGATAAGTCTTTCAATTATCGTTGCACTGCTAGCTTATGCCGGAGTTTTACCAAGCTTGCGAATGTGGCTGAATGACCCGAAGAACTTACTCTGGGTCGGGCTCGCATTCTTCAGCGTGCTTACCGTGTTTTGGTCCATCTGTCAGTTCACTTATCGCGACTATCAGTGGATCGCGGCCCGAATCGAAGACCGCTATCCATCTCTCAAGCAGCGTTTGATTACCGTCTCGCAGCCAACTCAAGAAGGAGAATCTATCTATCTACGTCGCTCATTGATTAAGGAAACCATCCAGCACGGAAGAGTCAATGATTGGCAAAGAACAGTTTCGTCAACTCGAATGACTATCGCTTGGTTTTTTCAATTCGCAGCACTGTCACTCGCTTCGACAGTCGCGATCGCTGCTTTCGCGAAACCCATATCACTTGGGTTGAACAATGTGCCGGGCGAACTGCCAGAGGCCGCCTTAGAACTGATCGAAGTAGAACCCGGAAATGTAGAGATTGAACGCGGAACGGATGTCGTTGTCACTGCAAGATTTCCAGGAGCTGGTCCTGAATCGGCTTATCTGATCGCAACCGATGAACATGGGGCAACATCGCGAACCCAATTGCAACGCAACTTGAATGATTCGGTATTCGGTGGCTATCTGCGTAGTATCAAACATGATTTCCAATACGCCGTTTCCTTCGGTACAGAACCTCTGACTGGAGAGGAAACACCTGTTGATGGATCTTCATTACGCGAATCGCCTACTTATAAAATCACCGTCTTCGATTATCCGGCTCTCGTTCGAGCTGATGCGACGATTGATTCTCCTTCCTACGCAAATCAAAAGCGTCGCATTGTTAAAGACACTCGAAACGTGACCGTTGTTGAACGAGCAACCCTTCAGTGGACTTGCGTATTAAACAAGTCGGTTGTGACAGCCGAACTCATTGATCGAAACGGAGAAGTAACTCCTCTGATCGCTTCAGAATCTGAGCCACTGCATTACATCGCGACGCTTGAGATGAATGAATCCAAGCGATGGAAAATCCGATTAATCGATGAAAAAAATCGAACGACAAAGTTCGATGAAGAGCTCGCGGCCAAGGTGCTGATGAATAAACTACCCGAAGCCAAACTAGCTCGCGCTCAGGATGTGAGTGTGTCTCCTTTGCAAGAAGTCACCATTCAAGCAACAGCTCAAGATGACTTTGGCATCCATGCGTCTGGATTTGTATTTGCACTCAGCGATGCGGAACCAACCGAAGTCCTTTTCGAAAACGAAGATGCTCCCCTGAAGAAAGTCTCGCTTTCGCAAATGATCGATTTGGAATCGCTTGACGCAAAGCCCGATCAGCTACTGAGCTACTACTTCTGGGTTGAAGACTTGGATCGCGAAGGAGCCGTTCGTCGCGTCGATGGCGAGATGTTCTTTGCCGAGGTTCGCCCTTATGACGAGATCTTCCGCGAAGGACAATCGCCCCCCGGTGAATCGCAGCCGAAAGAAGAAAGCGAAAACGCAAAGAAAGCAGAAGAACTTGCAGAACTCCAAAAGCAAATCATTTCGGGAACTTGGAATATTGTTCGAAATCCTAAAGCAAGAAAACAACTCGATACATTCATAGCGGACATTCAAATTCTCTCCGATTCTCAGTCCGAGGCTTTCACACAAACAGATGCTCTGGAAGAAGAGATTCGCGATCCTAAATCGCTTGAGCACCTCGAACAAGTACGCGAGGCGATGACTTCTGCTATTCGGTTACTGAATGATGCAAATAAGAAATTAGATCATGGTCTTCTGCAAGACGCTCTCCGATCGGGAAGGAAAGCTTACGAAGGACTCCTGCGCCTGCGAGCTCGTGAACACGAAATCGTTCAGTCACAAAAGCCGAATCAAAGCAAGTCGTCACAAAGCGCTTCACAACAGAACCGTCAACAACAAATCGATCAACTCAAGTTAGACGAAGAAGAGAATCGCTATGAAACAGAACAACAAGCCGCCGAAGCCGAACCCGCAGCTCAGCGCGAAATGCGACAAGTCATGAATCGCTTGGAAGAACTCGCACGCCGTCAAAAAGATCTCAACGAACAACTGAAAGAACTCGAAACAGCGATTCAGGAAGCCGAGTCGAACAAGGACGAAGAAAAGGCGAAAGAGTTAGAGGAGGAACTTAAGCGGCTTCGCGATAGCCAACAAGAACTGCTTCGCGATTCAGATGAACTACTCGATCGCATGCAGCAGTCGCAAGAAGCGCAAGATGCTCAGTCTCAAGAAACCATGC
Organism: Pirellulaceae bacterium; assembly: GCA_031412775.1. Lineage (GTDB taxonomy): Bacteria > Planctomycetota > Planctomycetia > Pirellulales > Pirellulaceae > JAIYDQ01. Next base: position 6,734 of record JANODQ010000220.1, read on the forward strand.
AAAAGGCTCGCGAGCAAATGGAGCAAGCTCGAAGTGAACTCCAGAAATCGGTCGAGTCGCTCTCGGAAGGAAAACCCGCTCCTGCAATTTCATCTGGAACTCGAGCCGAACGCCAAATGGAAGAGACGCGTGAAGAGCTACGACAAAGCTCCGCCAACCAACTGGAACAAACCGTGCGCAGCCTTCTTCAAAATGCACAGGAACTCGACTCGCAACAACAAAAGCTGCAAGAAAGTTTGTCTGTTGTAAATCAAAATCCGGAATCCGATACAGCTAAACCTACTGAGGCGAATAAAGACGATTCGGCTACGCCACTGCGGCCCGAAGGCACTTCCCAAGAACCCAATCAAGCCAACGAGTCGACTCGTCAGCAGTGGACTCAACAGCAGGAAAAACTTGACAAGCTCCTCGAGCAAATGCAAGAGACCGTAACCGAGGCCGAGTCAAGCGAACCGCTCCTGGCCGAAGAGCTATACGAATCGTTTCGCGAATCGAAGCAGAGTGGAATCGCTCAGGGGATGCAACAAGTGCCCACTCTTCTGGACCGAGGATTAGATGAACCGGCTAAAGAAATTGGTTCCAAGATCGCGGAAGGAGTGCGAGAGCTTCGAGAAAGCATTGAACAAGCCTCCGAGAAAATCATCGGTAGCGAACAAGCATCCCTTCGAAGAGCACTCAGCGAACTCAACGAAGCGAAAAAGCAAATTGAAGCAGAAGTAAACCGTAACGATCCGAACAACGCGTCCAACCCTGAGCCGTCGGCGCTAGCCGCGGGTGACGCACAGCAACCCGAGCCGGCAGCAGCTGGCGCGAGCTCCAAAGGACGCGATAGCAATAAATCACCCGCCCAGCCCGGTAGCGAATCGTCTGATGCGCCACCCGCGGCTAGCGCCAACGGCTCAGGAAGACCCAGTGTCGGCCAATCAAGTCGTAGCAGTGGTGGCTTAGAGCAACTGGCTCGGGGTGCAGCCGAGTCATCGCCACTCAAGGGTGATGATTTTTCAAAGTGGACTGATGCACTTCGCGATGTCGAGGAACTTGTTTCGGACCCAGAGATGAAGGCCGATGCTGCTCGTATTCGCGAGGCGGCTCGTGAGATGCGGATTGACTATGCGAGGCACTCGAAAGATCCTCAATGGCCGTTGGTTCGAAGGCTGATCGTCGAGCCGCTCGATCAGCTTCAAGAAAAAGTACAAGAAGCACTGCTGCGATCGTCTGCCGAACGCAATGCGATTGTTCCAGTGGATCGCGATCCGCTCCCAAGCAACTATCAGCAGCAACTGGATCAATACTACGAGAACCTAGGAAGCGGACAGAAGCGATGAAGTTACTGTCTCATAAATTCATATTCGCGCAGGTCGCTGTTCCGGAGATTGTTTTCGGAAATGCAAAATGGATTAACGCTGTCCTCGCGGCCGGTATTGTATTCGGTTTTTTGACGATCTTTACCTATGCCCGCTCGTCAAAAATTCGTCGTATCCCGATTGGCCTACAAGTCATAGCGTTCACCTCGCGGATCTTAGGTGTTGCCTTGCTCCTGGCTTGCTTACTCGATCCGATGGGCACATCGCAGCGCCCCAAGCCTCAGGCAAATCTCTTCGCAGTCGTTGTAGATGACAGCCAAAGCATGGATGTGCTTTTTCAAAACAAATCGTTGGACATAAGTAAAACACAAAAGCCAATCGCAACGCAATTTCTTGCAGATAATGCCGATTGGTCACGCAAACTTGCAGATGATTTCCGCGTGCGCAAGTACCGCTTTAGCAACAATCTTGAACCGACCGACTCCTTGCAAGAGATCACCAACAATGGAACTGGTTCCGAAGTCTATCGTTCACTCGAATCCATTCGTGACCGCTACGACGGGCAACCGCTTGCAGGAGTGCTTCTCGTCACCGATGGCATGGCAACTGATTCTCGCCCCAAGGAGTGGATTCGAAAATTAGGCTATCCGATTTATCCAGTGCGCATCGCTGGAGAAAATTTTTCTTCTAAATCAATTCGCGACATTCGAATCGGAAGTATCACGACACGGCAATCCGACTTCGAGGCAGCACCAGTGACGATCCAAGGGAGTATTGCTCATGATGGATTCGTCGGGGAATCTGTGACTGTCGACTTGGTTGACTCGAATGAAAACGTTAAGGAATCGAAAGCTTTTAAACTTGGAAGCAACAACGAGCTAACCCCTGTCGAGTTCCGCTTTCGTCCTGGGAATTCGGGGGTCCAAGGATACCGAATGGTAGTCCGAAGAACTGCTGTCCAACAGCAAGAAAGCGCCGTTATAAAAGCCGAAAGCAAATCAGAAAACAAACCCGTTGAAGATTCCGTTAATGATCCAGAAGAGGCCACTCTCGGTAACAATTCTCGCTATCAAGTCGTTGATCGTGGACGTGGCCCTTACAAGATTCTTTACTTCGCAGGCCGCCCGAATTGGGAATTCAAATTTTTGAAACGTGCACTCGATGAAGACGACGAAATCAAACTTACCTCGCTAATCCGAATCGCTAACAAGCAACCGAAATTCAATTTTCGCGAATCCAAGGTAGATTCATCCAATCCACTATTTTCTGGCTTTGAAGATATCTCCGACGAGGAGAAGCAGAAGTATGACGAACCCGTGTTTGTGAGAATGGGAGTCACCGAGGCCGGGCAATTGAAGCTAGGATTTCCTAAACAAGCAGAAGAGCTTTTTGAATACAGCGCGATAATCCTGGACGATTTGGAGCCTGAGTTTCTAAGCCAAGCAGACCAGTCTTTAATTCGACAATTCGTGACAGTGCGAGGTGGATCGTTGCTTGTCTTGGGCGGAACCGAATCGATGCGCGGTAAGGGGTTTCAGAGCTCAATACTCAGTCAGATGCTTCCCTTTTATGGCGAAGACAACTACCGTTCGCAAACCATGAACAGTTCGGGAACAGCCACCACAGATGCAGCTTCCACATCAGAATCAAAAGCCTATCGTTTCCAACTAACGCGCGAGGGATGGCTGCAACCATTTTTGCGACTTGCTGAAAATGAGAACGCGGAGCAGGATCGCTTGCGTGCGATGCCTTCGTTCGAAGTAATGAACTCCCTTATGAAAATAAAACCAGGCGCGTCAGTCTTGGCGGAGGCAACGATGAGTCAGGCCGGTGTTCGTGCGACCAACTCACAAGATAGTAATACGAACTCCGATGCGACTTTGCCGGTTTTGATAACACAACGTTTTGGAAAAGGCCGCTCGTCAGTCTTCACCATCGGCGACATGTGGCGATGGGGATTGCATAAGCCTGTAGGTCTCACGTCGTCGAAGGAATATAATAGCTCACCACTTGCACAATCGTGGCGTCAAATGGTCCGATGGCTTATCGCCGATGTGCCTCATTCGGTCGAACTACGACTTGCGCAAGATGCAGATCAAAATCGATCCAGTAATCGAAAATCATTTCATCTGCAGGTTGATGCCAAGGATATTGATTTCAACGTGGTTGAAAATGCAAACGTCCAAGTGACAGTCATCTCGCCAAGCGGCAAGACAGTGATCGCCCGAGCAGAACCGTCTCGCAAGGCGGTTGGGACTTATGAAGCGACATTTGTAGGCGACGCAGAAGGAGTCTATTCGGCGACAGCTGAAGTAACATCCGGTAAAGGTCGCGAACTCGGGTCAGCTCAACTTGGCTGGTCCTATGAGCCGCTCGCCGGTGAGTATCAATCACTCGGTGAGAACACTGACTTTTTACAAACGCTCGCAACCGAATCTGGCGGCGAAGTCATTAAATCAAATGATCTTGATCGATTCGTTGACAATCTACCAACGCGGCGGGCTCCGATTGTGGAGACTCGTATCTACCAACTTTGGCATCAAAGCTGGGTTTTGATTTTTGCTCTCGGTTGCTTATCCATCGAATGGGGAATCAGGCGACGCTATGGAATGGCATAAAACCACCAGTCGAATCGCAACGGAAGCGTCACGGCCACCGCACCAAGATTGCCTCAAAAAGTCTGAGCCGATGGCGCTAGCCACGGGTGTCGACTATAATACAATTGCTCCGTTAGCACCCGAAGCAATGCCTAATATCTTACGAACAACAACATCTGCGTCAGGCCGCCACAGTGGGGCTTATACCGCAAAAATTAAGCAACAAATCGTGCTCTGCATTCTTTGCCTATCGATGCTTATCGCGTTACATGATCGCAACGCAGTCGCACAATTCCCAGAAGTCCAACGAGACATTTGCGTCGTTATTGGAGCCGAGGGGCAATCCGAATACGGCGAGGCGTTTCGGGCGTGGGCGAAGCGATGGCAAGAAGCTTTTGCTACAACAATCGAAAACAATTCAAAATCAGATGAGTCAAAACCTGATGATTCGCGAACTGAGTTAGCTGATAAAGCTTCAACCCAATTCTTACTAATCGACGGCACAAACAAAGAGCAGTCAGTTAACTCAAATGGCTCCGATCATCAATCGCAGCTCTTGAAATGGATTTCCCGGGAAAGCACTTCTCCCGCTAATCCACATCCCCAAGAGCGTTGGCTAGTTTTAATTGGTCACGGCACGCACGATCCAACGCAGAAAGCAGGCGCATCGAAATTCAATT
>JANODQ010000221.1:0-3534 GCA_031412775.1 Pirellulaceae bacterium
CCCGCTTGAAACTGTTGGGTAATTTCGACTAATTGCTCCATGTGCCGAGTTTCTACTTTAGGGATACCACATTGCGATCGCAGCCAAAAAGGTAGGATAGGACGCAAGCAAGCTAATAGCCAAGGCTTGACATTAGGCGGCAGATAATCCATGCCAGGTTGAATAGAATTGAGAGATTTAGCCATAGCGTCAGTATTTCAGTATCAGTATTGAGGAAGAAACCTAAACTTTACTATCTCAGATTAGGCAACGACTTGCAGGATTGATTGTGCCAGTATCAACTTTGTTCTAGTTATATACTGATGTTATGAGTAGTGAACTTGAGGGACGATCGCTGCTTGGTAGAGCGATTGTTATTGAGGAGAGGATCGTTTCTGCAACCATTTCCGAAAAGATTCCTTACTTTCGGTAGATTTTTTTCCTAGTAGAAGACCTTTAACTCCAATATCTTCATCTAATTTTGGCCAATGAATACCAAAGCCTGCACCACTAATTTTAAAATTTTGGCGCTCCTCCTCGGTTCCATAGGCAAGACGGGGATACCATAGTATAGGAACAGAGAGAATACGTCCATCTTCTAAGTCAACCGTTAAGCGATCGTCATTAACACTGACTTTAAGGATTCTAGGAGTTAACGTTTCCGCAAAAATTGTCCCACTCATTTCTTAGGATCTCCAGGTGATCTTTAACAAGCCGTTCTATTTGTCTTAACTCCTTAGAATTGTAGCCGTAATTTTCTGCGAGATGAACATCTGGATCTAGCCAAAACTTTGCCATGTTATTATCCCGATCAGCATGGGTATGCTTTGGCTCGTTGCAATCATAGGAATAAAAGTAGAAACGGTAGGCTCCTATTCTCAGTGATGTTGGCATTTTAGTGGTGTCATCAAAGAAACTTATAAATCATAATATAGTTAAATTTCTGGTTCTAGTAAATCGGGGCGGCGATCGCGAGTACGTTCTAATTGCTGCTCTTTACGCCACTGCTCAATTTTTTCATGGTGTCCTGACAGTAAAACCTCAGGCACTTGCCAGCCCCGAAAATTTTGTGGACGGGTGTATTGCGGATAATCGAGTAAATTATCTTCAAAGCTTTCTAATTTAAGTGACTCCGTTTTACCCACTGTGCCAGGTAGTAAGCGCACCACGCCGTTAATTATGGTTAAAGCTGGAACTTCACCACAAGTAAGCACAAAATCGCCCAAGGAAATTTCTCGTGTCACTAAATATTGACAAACTCGCTCATCAACACCTTCATAACTGCCGCAAATCAATACCAACTGATCGTAAGTTGCTAATTCTTTCAGCAGATTTTGCTTCAGAGGTTCGCCTTGGGGAGTCAGCAGAATAATTTCCCGTTTGGGCAAAACTGGCAAGGATTCAACGGCAGCAAATAAAGGGTCAGGCTTCATTAACATACCCACGCCACCACCATAGGGTTCGTCATCAACGCGATGATGCCTGTCTGTAGCAAAGTCGCGTGGATTTGTGAGAACGACCTTAGCGATATTGCGGGCGATCGCCTTGCCTAACAAACTAGCAGTTAGGGGCGAAGTAAAGAAATCAGGAAATAAGGTAACAACGTCAATCCGCATTAATTATCTTTTTGTCGCAACCTTTCTAACTCTAGGCGCAAATCGGCTAGTTGTTGAGTTAATTCTTGAAGATCAGCTTGTACATTAGTTTCTGTTACTGTAGTAGCAGTTGTAGTTACTGTAGTTACCTCAGTTTCGGTATTTTTAATTTGACGAGAAACTAAAGTATCAACAAAATTTCGGGCTTCCACTTCTGTAATAGCACCTTTTTCTGCTAATTCATCAGTAATATCGTCAAAATCACGCTGTAAAGAATTTAAATTAGATTCTAATTTTCTGGGATCTTGAATTACTTCTAACAGATTAGCCGTAGCACCTAACGTAACGTGAAAACCTTTTTGGATCAACTTGGGGATATCGATAGTGTTCATAAAACTTAATACATCGTATAGTTTTGTATCTGATTCTAACAGTGGTTATTAGTTATCAGTTGTCGGTTATCAGTTTTAAGTTACGCAGTGGTTAGCTAAAGTACTATTTATAGCAGTTTCAGATTAGCATAGGCTTGTTAAGTATCCTCAAACGTCCACTTGCTGGGAAATTCAGATGTAACCAGTCAAATAAAAACCGCTATAACTTTTCCACTACTCACTGTTCTGCTAGGTTGTTACAATGCCATAACGTTTTTGCATCTAGTATTTTCTCCTCTGCTGATAACTTTAGAAATTTCCTGAAACTATACCTGTCATGGATAGGATATTCCCGTTTGGTCATCCGACAGGTTGTAATACGTCTTCAATATTGAAATCTTGAACATCATTACCAAGTCATCCGAATCGAGATATTCCTGAATAAGAGAAGCAATCTGGTCATGAATAGGCTAATTCAGGTTCATTGATAGGGCGTAACAGCTTGACAGGTTCCATTGTTTCCATAGCAAAGGTATTGCCTTTTTTATCGGTAAAGTCGATTAGGAATGCTTTGTTATATTAAAACTGTTCCCATTTGTCCTCGTCGGAGTAGGATTTGCTGATGAGTGACTTTATGCGTAGCGATCGCTTCTTCTGTTAGAGCAACAAGGTCATATTCTTGAATGTCGTTCATAGTTTCTAATCAATAGGGTAATTTCATTGATTATGATTTGAAAATTACGCGTTGTGCTTATTGTAGCAACGTTGTTATAGGCGATCGCTAAATCTATCATTTGACTAATTATATAAAATTTTATATAATTTGCGAGTGTTTAGGAATACGTAATCAAAATTATGTCGATCAAGTTTTACGAAAGTCCGTTTCATGCGATTGAGGAACCTGAAGTTGCTAGTAAATCAGTTTTGAAGGCTGACTTGACGATCATGATTCGAGACATAATTGAAAATAAAGGTTGGACACAAAAGGAAGCGGCGGAAAGGTTGGCGGTTACTCAGCCGCGTGTATCTGATATTGTGAACGGAAAAATTGATAAATTTACTTTGGATATACTTTTTTCAATGTTAGATAAGCTCGGATTTAGGACTGAGTTTACTTTTAGCAGTTTAGAGAGTGCTTCTATTAAAATCCAAACAAGGGATTTAGCTAAAGCTGCTTAGTTATTTTTGCCTTTTCATTTTTTCGATTTCAGCTTTTAGTTTCTTGAATCTTTTCTCGATGGTTTTCATAGCTTGTCGATCTACGCCGTTTGTTGTCTTCTCAAATGAGTGTAAGACGACAACAGTATTTAGAAATTTTGCTATATAGGCACATCTAAAAGCTGGACTGCCATTGATTTTAAGTTCAATTACACCAGCACCAATTCCTTCAAGAGTTTGAAACAAAGGGTGCATCTCAGTCTTGTAAGTCTCGAATTGAGAATGGCTTAAATGCTCATTTGTTTAAAAGTCAAAGAAGCCGATAATCGTACTTATTGCAAAAGTGAGATGCTCCCTATTTTTGAAACAAAAGTAATTATATTAAAAATCCCACTGGTAAATGCAGTGGGATTTTAGTATCTAAGGGCATG
>JANODQ010000222.1:0-5718 GCA_031412775.1 Pirellulaceae bacterium
GCTTGTCAAAGCAAAAGTAAAATATCGCTAACTACCAACAGTGGGACTCAATGTGGGGGCGATTGGCTTCACTCCCGCTCCCCGGGATACTTTGGCGGTGAATAGTATCTCGTCAACGTCGAACCAAACAATTGCGACCTCTTGCGTGACAACGACGATCCGATTGCCCACTTGTCGGATCGCCTTAATGGTGTCGTTGAATGGTTGACTAATTTCAAAACTCGATTCCGATGGTGGCTCGTCTCTAAATCGTAACAGCAACCTGCCTCCACGAGTCCCCACTAGGTTCCAGTCTGCATCTAATCCACAGATCGCATTGATGGTATCCGTCGAGTCCGTGACGGATGCCATTAAAGCGTCTTCGAACTTCGGGTATCGCAGCAGTTGCCAAGGGCCTTTAGGCTCTGACTGTTGTCCTTCTAAGAATCCGGTTGTAAGTGTAGCCACAAAGCACCCCTGTGCATTCGAATGAAGCCCGACAATGGGATCTGTGTTTTCTCTCTCAATCAGTTGTACCTCCCATCCATCGTTTCCACGCCAACACCACCCCAAAGTTTCCTGATCTTCGTCGAGAGAGGTCCCGACGAAAACAAAAGTACCATTCCCGTCAACGAACGTGAGATCTTTTAACTCTTTTAAGCTTCGGAAAAGGGCGGTACCGTTCAACTCGAAGCTTTCTTGCTCGACGGTGTCGTAGAGAATGTGAACCGCGAGTGAATTATCGTCAGTGCAGGCAATGAGAAAAAAACGTCCCTCATGGTCGGCGGTAAGCTTGGGTTTAGCAATTGAGAGTGGGCTCTTCCAAACCAATGATCTATCAAACACGATCGGTTTCAGTTCGTCGACTCCGTTGTAGTCGAAAATACTTAAAGTCAATTCGCTTCGTTTCAGAGCGCCGAGCCCCGACGCTTTTGCAGTAGACTTCTTCTCTTTTTCACCATCGATTAAAAACAGTTTCTTGAGATTTCCAGATGGGCTCATTCGCAACCAAGCATTACCAGCAGGTCTTTCCGACGTCATCTCAATCGGAATGGCGGACAAGCTTTCTTCCGACGGAATTTCAACAAGCCCCGGGATTCGGAAAAGCTTTTTCTCGACATCGAGCATTACTAGTTCATTTTCCAACCATATAACCTGATCGATAACACCCATGCCATCGACTTTTGCATGTTTGATTTGGTTGTCTTGGAGCGAGATAAAACTCAATAAATCGCCGGATGCTTTGACAACTGTCTGAATAGGAGATCGGACAGAAAAGCGTTGAAGTGCTCGGTCTTCATCGGAATCATCGGGATTTGGCTCGGAAGGCGGATCGATACCTATTCTTTCCAAGATCTTCGGTTGTATGTCACCTTCTTTAATGGATCGGACTGCTTTTCCAATCGCCTTGTTCCGGAGATCCGTGTTCCCAGCGGCACCGACGAATTCGCTTTTCGCTTCTTGGTACAAAGCGGCCCAATCCGGCGGCGGCGTTGGCTTCTCTATGGGTTCTGTTGGATTGCCATTGATCAAGACGGCGATGGTGATCAATACAGAAGCTGCAGTCCCGATAATTGCCCCGCCTAACCACCCTAACGAAGCCTTACGTTTGGGCGTTACCGAGAAAGCTTGCTGAAGCGATTCAACAAAAGCGCGAGCAGTGGGAAATCTCTTCGCGGGATCGACAGAAGTCGCTCTCATCAGGACCTTCGCTTCAGCCGGCGTGACCTCGCTAAAGTTGAGGGCTCCGGCAATTTTGTCCCGCATCACCTGAGCGGCTGAATCTTCGGGAAAAGGGAGCTTTCCAGTTCGAAGTTCGAAGTAGGTGATCGCTAAAGAATATTGATCGGAACTCGATTCGGTGCGATTATCAAATGTCTCGGGTGGCGCATAAGCAACCGAACCTCCCATGGTGGTAGATCGGGACTCCGAGCCGCCCGACCGCAGGATCCGTGCGACTCCAAAATCACCGACGACAGCCAAGTCGCCGACAATCATGATGTTCTCAGGCTTAATGTCACAATGGTGAATCGCAACCGGACCATCGCCCATTTCGTGTCGTGGGGCGTTCAAAAAGTCGATTGCTTTCGCCGCGTCTTCCACATATCCGAGTAGCTCCGGAACAGGAATCCCAGAGGAGCCCTTTTTTTGGCAGTCCCGCATACGCTCCATGAGATTCTGATCACATAAAACCGTCGCAATAACGAGCATGGAAGGCTTCTTTTGAGAAACTTCTACCGATGGCTGGTAAACCATCGTTCCTCGAACCGTTTCCATCATGATCGACTGATCCGACTCAAAAGCCGCGTCATCGATAACTTGATTGTTCTCGTCTAGCAGCCATAGTGCGTAGGTCTGAACCAAGTGCGGATGTCGAATCCCTTTAACTTTCTGAATTGCCCGGAACTCTTTTCGCCCTTGACGCTCGCGAACATTGAGAAACTTCAACGCGACCTGCGTACCACCCGGTGAAGATGCCCGCCAAACTTCGCCGAACTGCCCACGACCCAAGAATTGCTCTAATCGGTATCCGGGAATCGGCTCGAAGCCCTGTTTAAGCATATCGCACAACCATGTAGTTTTCGAATACGCCCCACACTCAAGGGCCATGTTTCTCGTTCAAAAAATCAAACTTGGCTTGTAGTATAAGCATTGCGAGACCGCCGGTCGAACGCCGCTACGAGAGGAACCAATTCTCCCAAAGCCCCAATCCGCTTAACCCCCCCAATCGCTACTCTTTTCCTAGGCAGGCAGACAAAATGCAGTTGTTCCAAAAAATGCGCCTGCATCTCTATTTTTTTCATCAAGCTAAGAATGCCAGTCGATGAAACCAATAACTGGCGGGTGGGAAACTAGTTTAGCGATTCCAACGTGAACAAAGTTTAACGTGAAGAGTCGAGACCACGGATGGTCTTCAAGCCCAAGAATGTATGGATGCAATTTCGCGATTTACGATCTGCGAATAGGGTATAAAAATGAAAAGAACTTTTTGTTTTGTAAACTCGTTCGGAACTGCTGTTCTGGTTCTTGCGAGCAGCTTCAACGCGACCCAAACCTTAGCTGAGGCACCTTGCTCCCCTTCAGTGAATAAATCGGTCGCATGCAGATGCGGTCAGTGGACGTGCCCTTCGTGCCAGCAGGAATCTAATTGCACTCCGGCCTGTCCGCCTGGATCTAGTTCGACTCCCTCAATGAGTAGCGGCACACCTGATGCTTCAGACCAAAATGTGTTGCAAACGCCACCAACCGTGACGCCCGCTCCGGAGCAATCAGCGTCACAGTCTGCCGCCGATTTGACTGCCAACATGGACTCAAGCCAGTTTAATCCTCAATCGCGAGGCTCAACCAACCAACTCGCGAGTCGTGGTTCGGATAACACTTCATCCGCTGTCGAGTTCCTTGGTGATAACTTTGGATCTGCGTCAGGCGAGTCCCTAGTTTCCGAAATCTTCTTCGATGGGTCCGACGCTATAGCGATTTCCGACGATGTTCGAATACCTTCGAGTGTAACGGGAAGAATGAAGTTAGCGGAGAATGCGAGTCCGATTCCTCGGGACCGGATTTTCTTTAACTATAGTTTGTTCAACAACGTACCATTGACGCCGCAAGGAATCACGGTCAATAGGTTTACACCCGGTTTTGAGAAAACATTCTTCGGAAAGCTCGCATCCGTTGAATTCCGAGCTCCCTTCGCATCTACGCTTGACAGCAACATCTACACGGATGGGACGACAAGCACCAGTAACGTCGAGTTCGGGAACTTATTCTTTACGTTCAAGGGGCTGCTGCTTGCCACCGATACGTGGGCAATTTCTGGTGGTACTTCGCTGTCATTGCCAACCGCGGATGATAATCGCGTGTTTGCCTCCGGCGACTTCGAGGTCGCAAGAATCCGAAACCAAGCAGTACACATTTTGCCGTTCCTCGGAGGGGTGTACGCCCCATCCAGTCGATTCTATACTCACGGAATTTTGCAGGTAGACGTAGCTACAGGTGGCAATGACGTCGAAATCCAAACTCTCGATGGTAATTTACAAGACGCGATGGTAAACATCGGAAAGTTCAATGACTCGACAGTCCTCTATTCTAGCATTGGCATGGGATACTGGCTTGTAAAGCGAGGCCCAAGAGACCGCTCTTTCATTCGGGGAATCATTCCAACTCTTGAAGCACACTGGAATCGTTCGTTGAACGACGCCGACTGCGTAACGTTTACAGACAGTGCTATATCACCAGACCCGATTGCCTTAATCCAACCAGTGATAAAAGAGATTGACGTGTTGAACATGGTAGGCGGATGTACATTCCAATTGCGAAACAACTCTCGACTCGCGTTCGGTTACGCCGCTCCTCTGGGAAACAGCCAGGATCGAGTCTTCGACGGAGAGTGGCGAGCAACTTGGAACAAGCTCTACTAAGCTGTTCGATTGAGACGCTCATAGGAGCCAGCGTCTCAGTCACCCAATACGAAATGGATTTTAACTAGTCGGTGCTATCGTGATGTTTGTCGCGATAGCACCGTTTGCATTTGATAGATCCATTTAATAACAGATGGCTGGAATCTCGTGAGACTTCTTGTATATAAGTCCTTTGCATCTCTGCATGATGCGCAAGCTGAATTTCGCAAAAGCTACCTTCAGATAGTATACAATTGCCCGCACAACTCGCTGGCTTCGTCGTGACCGCTAAGGAAAATTGTCCTGCAGATAATCACGGCATTTCGGACTTTCATGTACGAGTTCTCGTCTTACCCTCCTTCCGTGATCTTGCAATTATGATCGTTTGATCATGATTGTTTCAATCAGGATCCAACGAAGATTCGATCATAGACTTCAAGCGATAGTTAAGACTGCTAGAAGCATCGATATTGCTATCGAGCATAGTAATACCTGCGACCCCAGACCCTGGACGATAGAAAGTGCCGAGAACTCACGCATGTTTGTCCAGAATGTCGTGACAAGCTGCTGGGATGTTTTTGACAATGCTCTTAGGTAGGCAGATAAGTCAAATGGTTTCAAAGCTTACCGCCAGCCTTGACCTCGGGCTTTATACAATTGCAAAGTTAGTCGAGGTCTGTTTAAAAAATATCTGATGCTTTTCCGTCATCTGGAGCGGCAACCGGGTATTCCTACTAATAGAGACCTATGGTTCGCAACGTCTGCGATTCGCCAAAGGTCCGATGTAACTATTTCAAGAATTTTTCGATTGGGACTTCGTCAAAATGCATTCTTCGCGTGTAACCCTATAAATAGGGAAGCAGTGTTTGCAACATCTGCAACGCAGAGCCTAACTCACCAGCAATTTCGATGATTTTCGCTTCTGCTTTGGCCATTTTAGTCGCGCGCCGAGTAGTTCAAGGAGTAGAGACGCATCGGATCAAAACGTCTGCACAAAAGAAAACCTTGCAAACCTTTTTTGGGACATCGTCTGCGCAAATTGCATACTTAGTACTGGAAGGGGGCTTGTTCTCAAGGTGCTACGACTCGATTCAACACATTAGGAGGCTAGCCTGCTTTGAACTTCCCCAAGATTGGTAGACAGTGGGTCACCTTATGTCATGATAATCATGACAGGAGAATTGACCATGAAACAACGTCTAACATTTAGTCGTGAATACAAGATTGCAGCTGTCAAAAAAGTTGTCGAGCAAGGCCTTACTTACGTTCAGGTTGCGAGAGATCTGGGGATTCGAGATAACATGCTCCACAATTGGCAAAAGGCTTTGGAAGCGGATGGAAC
>JANODQ010000223.1:0-12650 GCA_031412775.1 Pirellulaceae bacterium
CCATCCGAAACCAGATTTTGGGATCGCCGACTTTGCGAGCTGCAAACCCAAATTTCGATATCGATATCAGAGATAGTCGATTTAGTGCGGATCCGTGGGGACTTCCAAATGTAACTCGATTAATCCTCGGCACAGCCCCCATTGGATCTCTCGGCGTGGCACAAAGCGTCGACCTGGGCAACTTTGGTCGCGAAGAGACTGGGCTATTTAACCTCGGTTTCTTTAATTTCGTTGCCGCAATTCCAAGAACTGCGGGCACACCACTTACAACTATTCTTGGACGAGCGATCGGTACTGTTGCTACCCATGAAGCGGGGCATTTCTTTGGTGCGTTCCATCAGGATAACTCGAATACGAATATACAAATTATGGATAGCGGTGGAGGACCATTCCTCAATCGCCAAATTGTTGGTGTTGGTCTAGATGGCATCTTCGGTACGGCGGACGATGAAAACATCGGTTTTGGTACTGATGCTTATGCGCCACTGGAAGGTTCTCAAGGCGTTAATAATACGGCGGCGGCTGTTGGATTTGGGCTTTCTTCAGGTACCCAAGGTGGAGGAATCGTTGGCACAACCTTTAACGATCGTAATCGCGATGGAACACTCAACAACTCCGAAGAAGGGCTCAGCGGAATTGTGGTCTTCGCCGACTATAACTCCAACGGTGTTCTTGATATTAACGAGCCTCGCACGACAAGCACGTCGAATGGGTTTTATCGATTAACGATTGCACCAGGCACCGCTTCGATCCGCAGTGTCGCCCAGCCAAACTGGGTTCTCACAGGTAGTGCATCCAGAACCATCACCGTCGGTCTTGGACAGACTGTTTCATCGGTGAATTTTGGACAGAACTTGCCAAACCAAACGGTGACTGGTTTCAAGTGGGCCGATAGCAACGGTAACGGGATTCGCGATGCGGGTGAGCCAGGATTGGCTGGCGTTTATATCTATGTCGACCTAGACGGTGACAATCGAATCGATGTGGGCGAGCCTCAAGCAATCACGATCGGCGATGGATCGTACACTCTGACACCTCCAACGAGCGGCATCTTTGCTATTCGTGAAGTCGTCAGCCCAGGCTTCATTCAAACCTTCCCAGGTGGACCTGGTGCATTGCCTGATCAACAAGAACACGCTGTAAACTTCAGCTTGGGTGTTCCACTTCGTGGACTCGATTTCGGTAACCAACCAGCTCGTGATTACGGTGACGCACCGGCTCCCTACGCGACAACTATTTCTCAAAGTGGAGCCAGTCACGGGTTTGACAGTAACCTCCGATTGGGCGCGTTGCTTGACTTCGAACAAGATGGTCAACCCAATTTTACCGCAACCGGCGATGACGTTGTTGGTGTGGATGACGAAGATGGAGTCATCTTCATTCGACCGATCGTAAACGGTGATACACAAAACGTATTCCGAGTAAACGTTACAAACAATTTAACGACATCCTCATTCGTGAGTGCTTGGGTCGATTGGAATCAGGACGGCGATTGGACCGATGCGGGGGAGAAGGTTCTCTCTGATGTCTCAGGACTACGCGGTTCCAATGATTTGCGATTCTCTGCACCTGCTGGCGTCACGCTTGGAAATACCTTTGCAAGATTCCGCTTATCCGGAAGGGCTGGCATTGGTCCAACTGGTTTCACCGAAGTTGGTGAAGTCGAAGATTACCGCATTAGTGTTGTCAACGAATTGAACTTCGCTGTCGATGATACTTACACAGTAGACCGAAGCTCGACCAACAACATTCTGGATGTTCAAGCAAACGACTTCGTGTCGTCTGTTCCTGGTCAGTCGGCGACGATCACTCGAATTGGTCGAGTCGATTCTAGCCAAACCAGCACAACTTCGCTCACGACAGCCACTGGTGCTGTTGTGACGATTTCCGGTGCAAATATCTTGTACACGCCGCGAGCTGGCTTCCAAGGTATCGACTCGTTTACTTATTCAATCGTGACGTCTTCTGGCGCTACGGACACTGCGACAGTCGTGGTTAACACTGTTTTCCAACGAGTGAACCCGCAAGCAATCGATGATTCATTTGATCTTGCGACCAACGACATAGCGATTCCGTTGAACGTGCTGGCCAATGATCTTCAGGGCCAAGGTGGTGCGTTGACGATTTCTAGCTTCTCGCAACCGATCCGGGTTGGGACCGGCGGTTCAGCGGGAACCATCGCCCTCGGTCAAGGTGGCCTGAGCCTTCGCTACACACCGGCTCCTGGTTTTGGTGGAACGGCATCGTTCACCTACACAGTCATCGACAATAATGGTCAGCAGTCGACGGCGAACGTTATCGTCCATACGCTCGAAGGAGCTCGACTGGATGATAAAGTCGAATTATCATTCCGCTTCACTGATTTGGCTGGAACACCGATTACCGCGGTCGCTCAAGGTCAACAATTCAGAGTCGAAGTCTATGTAGATGACCTTCGAACGCCTAACGGATTCCAACCAGGTGTTTCATCTGCCTACCTAGATCTACTGTACAATGCTGGCTTGACACGTCCTGTTGCTGGTGCAGCCGGCAGCGGATTCGACTTCGCAGTCGATTTCCGACCGCCCTACACTGGGTCTACTTCAGGCTCCAATGCGTTCCCTGGACTCGTCTCCAGCCTCGGAGCCTCAGCATTTGTTCCGCTGAATTCTTCCGCTGCCGTTCCTGTCGCGGTCCTGACCTTTGATGCGATCAACTCGGGTATTGCTGAGTTCGTTGGCGATCCGGCCAACAACCCGCCACAGACCGACGTAAACTTCTTCCAAGACGAAATAACTGGCGTCGCTACACGGGTGCCAATTGAACAAGTTCGATATCGACGGTCTAGCCTCTCGATTCTACCTGTTGGTACTGTCTTGCCCGTTGCAGTCGATGACGGGCAATTCTTGCCAATTCCGTTGAATTCGATTCGCAACGAAATTCGTGTTCTCGCAAACGACATCGTAGGAACAAATCGCGTTCCTAGTACAACCAATCCGGGTGTGTTTGTAGGTCCTGAAATTCGAATTACCAATTTTGGTAATGGACGAATTGGTACCGTCGCATTGGATGATCGAGGCACCACCAATCCAGCCGACGACGTTTTGGTTTACACTCCAAACGCAACAGTGGATCCAAACTTTGCTGGCACCGATCAATTTAGCTACACGATTACCGATGTCGCTGGTATTTCATCGACCGGTACCGTGACTCTCCAAATAGGCAACCAACAGAACAATGCGATCGCTTTGGTTCAGTTGCGATTGGAAACAACCGACCTTTCCGGTGCGGCAATTACTCAAATTCCCGTTGGCGGCCAATTCCAATTGCGAGGATATGTTCGTGACTTGCGAACAGGCGGAGCGAATCAAGGTGTTTTTGCGGCTTATCAAGACATCCTCTTTGATCGCAATCTTGCAAGTGTCAATGGTGGCGCAGCTCCACTCAATTTTTCCGTCAACTTCGCACCACAGTACAACCAAGCGATCAGCGGAAACATCCGAATTCCTGGACTGATTGACGAACTTGGTTCGACGCAAACAGGCAATGATCCTTTGGGTGGATCTGAAAGGCTTCAGTTTACGGTAACTTTAACGGCGAATGCGTCTGGGACGATCCAGTTCCTGGGCGATCCAGCCGATGTAAAACCATTCCAAGATTCGCTGCTATATGAAAGCCCAGGCGTTCCGGTTCGACCTTTGCTACCTAGCGAAATTCGCTACCTTCGAACATCGATCACCGTGGGCGGTGGAACCGGAGGTGAAGGATTCACCAACACAACTAACCGCTTCGATGTGAACAACGACGGTTTCACTTCGCCTATCGATGTGTTGGTAATTATCAACACGTTGAATCGAAGTGGAATACGTCAGCTTACCGGCGGCGGTGAAGGCGAACTCTCTGACAAGATGTTTATCGACGTCAACGGTGACGGTTACGTATCCCCGCTAGATGTGCTGCAAGTCATTAACGCTCTCAGTGCTCGCAAGGGCTCGGGCGAAGGCGAATCCAGCACAACCGCTTCGGTGGTTTCCCCGATTATTGAATCGGTCACAAGCGAATCCTTCGAAACCGACCTGGACAGCATCGTTGACGCTGTTGCAACAGACATCGTCAAACGACGACGCGTGTAATGGGATTTCCTCTTACGAGTCGATGCCACTTAGCGTCGGCTTGATGGAGAGCTGGACATAAAGAAATGAAGCCAATCGCGGGATGACACTTTAGAAACAAGTGCAATCCCGCGATTTCTTTTTTGGCACAATCGGAATTTGCGTGAAAATTAATACGTACTCCGCATGGAATACGATATTCAGCAATGGCCGTCACTTCCGCCGCACTAAGTCTAAATCCAGAAAAAATGGAAAACTACCCCGGACCGAAGCCTATTCTTCATACTTCTTCAGCTTTCGATCGAGGGTGGATCGTTCGATGCCAAGGATCGCGGCGGCACGGCTTTTTTGGCCTTCTGTGTAACGTAGTGTTGCGAGAATGTGATCTCGTTCGAGTTCTTCGAGCTGCTTTTCGTGATAAGAGAAATCCGTGTCGATAGTCTTTGAAGAAGATGCATTCGCTGCTTCTTGCTTTTCTTCTTCGGAAAGATGGATCGATGAAAGTGCCAAATCGTCGGGTTCGGCGAGCGTGTGCACTGATAAGACGTGTGCCCGTTCAACGGCGTTGCGAAGTTCGCGAATGTTTCCTGGCCATCGATAGCCTTGCATGATTGCTCGTGTTTGCTCTGAGAAGCCAGTTGGTCCAAGGGCGGATCGCTGTCGGAAGGTTTCTAAAAAGTGTTCGGCGAGTGGTAAAATGTCTTCCGGTCTTTGGCTTAAACTTGGAAGGATGATTTCGACGACTCGCAATCGAAAATACAAGTCAGATCGAAAGGACTTTTCGCGAATGGCTTCTTCCAAATCGCGATTAGTAGCCGCGATGACTCGTACATCGACCGACAGCAATTTAATTCCGCCGACGCGTTCGAAGCTTTGGTTTTCAAGTGCTCGTAAAAATTTGACTTGTATCTCAGCTGACATCTCACCGACTTCGTCCAAGAAAATGGTCCCACCGTCGGCAAGTTCGAACCTACCAAGGCGGCGATCGGTTGCGCCGGTGAAGGCACCTTTTTCATGGCCGAAGAGTTCGCTTTCGAGAAGTTGTGAAGCGAGCGCTCCGCAGTTGATTGCGATGAATGGTCCGTCGCTTCGTGTGCTTTGACGATGGATTTCGCGAGCAGCGAGCTCCTTGCCAACGCCACTTTCGCCTCGCAGTAGGACAGTGGCATGCGTAGGAGCAACGCGTGCGAGTTGGCTTTTCAATTTGATGATTGCCGGTGATGAACCAATCATGCTAGAGTCGGTTTGATGATCGGATAACTGCGACTTGAGAGCCAGGACTTGCTTCTGAGTTGCTTGAAGCTTCTTTTCGATTTGCTTTTGTCGCGATAGTTGTTGGTATGCAATGGTCAATAGCTGAGTCGCCAACGATGCGATCTCTAGTGCGTCAGATTGCAGGCTCGGTTCGTCATCGCGAGCATAGAGATGCAGAAGAGCCCAAGAGGGTTTCGCCTCCTTAACTCGGTCTACGTTGTCTCTGCTCAAGTTGTCTCTGCTCAAGTTGTATCCGCTTAAGTTGTCTCCACTTAAGTTGTCTTGGTCCGAGTTGTCTCCCAGCGGGATGGGTGCGCAGAGAACGGTTTGCGTCGAGATTGCTTGGCTAGCTTGGGCTGTCTCGGATTGATTTCCAAAGACCGGATCGTTTTGAATGTTACGAGCAAGAACTGCTTGGCGACTTGATAGAACATGCTGTGCAAGAAGTTCGCTGACGCGACGATAAGCTTTTCCCGGACGCTCGCTGGCACAGATGATTGCGAGTCGAAGGGATTGAGTAGACGATGTAGAAGTATTGAGTGCCGTTTTAGAAGAGGAGGCATTTATTGAGGGCGCAGATAACGCAGAGTCTGAATCGACACGCACGATTGCACCTGCTTGGATCTTGAGTTCTCGAAGCAGGCTCTCCAGAACGACTTGGCATGCTTGTTCCCAGCTAGATTGCTGGGCGAGTAGGTAGGCAAGGTTGACCATCCATGCGCGGGGCTGCTTGGAGTCGATGATGGTTGGGGGCGAGTTGATTTCTTGAGTGTGCGAAATGCTCTGCTGGAACAAAGCGTTTTCTCCTAAAGCATCCGAAAGTGGACCCGCAGCATTGGGTGCGTTTGGAAAAACCGAATCCAGGGATTCGACGAACGACATACTTACACCAGCGACTTGTATAAGCTGGCCTGTTTGTAACGAATGTGCCGATTGCACCGAGACTCCGTCCACGAAAGTCCCGTTCCGCGAACCCAGATCACGTACTTTCCAAGCTCCATTATCGTAGAAAACCTCAGCATGACGTCGGCTGGAGCGATCGTCGGCAATCACGATGGCGTTTTTCGAAGACCGACCGATGACCAGTGGCTGAGTCGGAATCAACCGGAAAACGTCCGACCAACGTCCGCCATTACGCAAGATTAGGTAAGCAGAACCCTGATTTTGTTGCATCGCGGTCATTACCGAAGTATTCTTAAATGGAGCGGTTCTCGGAAACGCGGCTATAATAAAGATTAATCCACTAAAACGAGCACAATCACAAGAGTTACTTTCGACTCTTATTGATCATCTCGTTTAATATTCGATCCATCATTCAGTTCAATAGTAATCGATCACGACCTGATCAGGAGTCCTGCAATGCGAGCTCACTTGTGCTTTACCCGACTTTTCTGTGGAAATCCAATCCGGAGAAGTCATCGCGCATGGGCAGTTGGATGTGCGACAATGCTTTTCGGTCTTTTGTCGACCGATGTGCAAGCTCAATTTTTTAATAACGGAGTTCAACGACAGATCGGTGGTGTAAGCGTTGATGCTGACGGTGTCGTTCGCGGAGCCCAAGTGGAAGATCAAGCTGCAGTCCTTTCGAAGTTGCGAGAGAATCTAGCTGGCGGCAAAGGAGCGTTCGCGGAAAAATCCAAGCTGCGAATGATTTCGCTCAAAGCAATCCAAGCTGCAATGGTCGAAGCGGCTAAGACTGGGAAACCACTTGCTGAAGAAGTTTTGCTGCTGGGTGGTTTAACGCGAATCGAAATGGTCTTCGTTTATCCTGACAAGCAAGACATTGTGATCGCAGGTCCTTCCGAAGCCTGGACGATTGCTAAAGATGGATCGATTGTCGGCAAGGACAGTGGTCGAGCGATTGTGTACCTCGAGGATCTCGTCACTGCGTTTCAGTCCGTCGACACTGCTCGCACCGAAGGCATCACCTGCTCGATTGATCCAACACCTGAAGGATCACAACGACTCAATGCTCTCCTAGACAACGTCAAGACAGGACCTGGATTCAATCCAGCGAGTATCGAACCAGCGATGCGAGAAGCTTTTGGTCTCCAAGTGGTTTCGCTAACGGGACTACCAAAAACAAGTCACATGGCACGGATCATTTTCGCTGCAGACTACCAAATGAAGCGATACGGTATGAACCTTGCCGAGCCGCCTGTAAAGGGTCTGCCAAGCTACATCGAAATGATTCGAAGCCGATCCGTTTCAGTTCCTCAGTCACGATGGTGGATGGCATGCGATTACGATGCAGTTCAACATAGCCAAGACGGATTGGCGTGGAAGCTTTCGGGCCGAGGAATCAAGACACTTACCGAAGCGGACGTGGTGTCCAACGATGGAAGCCGCAAGCAAACTGGTAAGAAAGACGCTCTGGCTCAGAAGTGGGCAGACATGTTCACAGATAAGATGGACGAGCTAAGCACAAAGGATCCCGTGTTTGGTGAGCTACAAAACGTGATGGATACTTGCGTGGTCGCTGCGATCGTTCGCGGCCGTGACTTAGAAACAAAGTCAGGTTTGGATTTATCGGTGCTCAGCGGAAAGACTCCAACAATTACTCCGAGCAACCTCAACACACCGAGCCAAATCGAGCCTCAGTGCAGCTTCCTCAAGACCTCTGCCGGTTGGGTTGTTACTACTAGTGGCGGCGTGTCAGTAGACTCATGGTCGGTGGCATCCAAGACAGAAGTCAACGATGAGCTCGCAAGTGTAAGAACTTCTGTAGAACGACCAGACAGCGATTCGTGGACCTGGAAGTAATTCGCAAGTGTTCAAACAATCAGCCGCTTGGCGTCAGTCTGCGGTTAGTGAAAGCGCAATAAAAACCGCAGGCCGATGCCGGGCGGCTAATCGATAATCCAACTAGGTCATGTCGATTTGTTCGGCAATCGACTGAATCCAGATCTTACCATCGCCCATACGGCCGGTTCTGGCTGCTTCGATCAAGCAATCGACAACCTCATTGACGCGATAGTCATCTACCCACATCGTGATTTCCACTTTTGGTAGGAACGCGAGTTCAAACTCGGTATCGCGATATTGTTCGAGGTAATCTTTCTGCCTTCCAAAGCCCTTCACCTCGACCACTTGAACAGCTTCCAACGGGGCCAATCGAAGGCTCTCAAAGATTTTGTCAACTAGGAAGGGCCGAACGACTGCGACAACGCACTTCATGAGTTGCCCTTGGATTTAGGTTCTGATGATTTTCCTTCTGATTTAAGTTCTGGCTTTTCTTCAGCAGATACCTCTTCAACATCGATGTTGCTTTCGTCCGAGTTGGAAACAATCGAGCCGCCTAGAGTGGCTGCCAACTCCTGATAGTGAGCTCGTTGCTCGGGAGTTACCTCGGGGTACTGTAAGTTCATTCCTGTTAACTGATGCGTGATAATGTCGGCAATCGCAGCACGCGAATACCATTTGTCGTCGGCTGGGATGATATACCAGGGTGCTTGTTTGGTACTGGTATTTTCCATCATGTCTTCGAACGCTTTTTCATACTCCTTCCAAAGCTTTCTCTCATCTAAATCACGAGAGTTAAACTTCCATTGCTTCTCAGGTGTGTTGAGTCGCTCGAGCAGTCGCTTCTTCTGCTCGTCTTGAGAAAGATGAAGATAAAACTTGATGACATGAGTGCCTTGGTTGATCAATGCCTCCTCGAAGTTTCGGATCTCGTTGAAACGCTGGGACCAAAGGTTCGAAAGCTTTTTGAACGGCGGAAGTTTTTGTGGTTCAAGAAACTCAGGATGAACGCGAACGACCAAAACCTCTTCATAGTAGGATCGATTGAAGATGGCGATCATTCCTCGCTCCGGAAGGAATCGCATGGGTCGCCATAGAAAATGGTGTTGCAGTTCTTCTGTATTCGGTGCACGAAAACCATGAATACGGCATCCTTGCGGATTGACTCCTTGCATCACATGTCGAATCGTTCCGTCTTTACCAGCAGCATCCATTCCTTGCAAAATAATCAACAACGATCGACAACCTTCCGCATAAAGCCGACCCTGACATTCAGTAAGCGTTGTCAAATCGTCGACGAGCGCCAGTGCGCCTTCCTTTTTTCCTTCCAGCTCCTTCCCGGCAGCAGTCGAAATCTTCGATAGCCTTACCTTATCGCCCTCGTCCACACGAAACTTTTTATGATCAAAACGATGCTTTTGGCCCATAGTGGATACCTCGCGATGGAGATCGCTATTGTTGTAATTGCGTTTTAATATTTGCAGAAAATCATTCACCATCGAATACGACTCGACGGCTTTTTAATTGCAATGGGTGCTACTGGTCCACGTAACTTTCGCGTGGAAGATATTATAACGCAAGGTGAGGCTAGCGACCCCCGATCTTACGGAACAATTCAATTTGATAGGGACCGCGAAACATCAACAGCAACGCATTCTCTGCCGCATATCGTCGGAAAACCTCTCTCAAAAAATGGTCCTCACCGGGCCACGGATAAGCGAACACGATTCCAAAATCGCTCAGTTCACAGTCGTGCCCCAGATAAGCGGGAGGCACTCGATGAAAGAGTGAAGCGTAGTCTGACTGGCAATCGGCAATCGTTTCTGCTCCTTTGGGGAGAAAGTTTCCGTGCCAGATTTCAGCTTTGATCGCATGCCTCTTCAAAAGCGTGTTTGCCTCGTCGACTAGGAAGGGCTCCGCTTCGACACCAACTGCGGGAAGACCAGCCAACCATGCCAGGGCAGTTACCACACCAAATCCACATCCCCACTCGATAAAAGAGCGTTGGTTGGAGTCCTGAATCGATATAGTCGCTTGTAAGGCGTGCCAAACATAGGGGAAATCACAAGCTACATACTGCTCGATCGGCTGGTTGTACCAATCGTCCCAAAACCTTTGGAGCAATGCATCGGCATCCGACAAGAGCCTTTCGACTTCCGATGGAAGAGCCTGATTGTCGTCAAACTGTAGCGGTATCTCTGTAAGTTTCATAAACATAGAATTTACGCTGAATCATAAATTTGGAGAACAAGTCGGTGAATAACTCGTTCACGAACTGATGGTGGATGTCCCGCTGCTAGCCACATCCAGGTCCTAAGTTTTTGCGATGTCTGCCAAGCTCAAATTCATCACCACCGGAAAACAATCAAACGACTTTCAAACAACGTATTATCCACATGCTGAATCGTGTCTACCGTAGAACCTAAGTCCATATACAGAAAGAACAAAGCTCCTTAGCATAAATCGCTAGCGACGGAATTTGTCGAGCTACAACAATTACTACAGACTTATAAAGAACTACTTTAGGGGATACTCCCGAGATGTGTGCTAACCAAACTCCGTACGGGTACCCGTTTTGCTTTACGGTCTATTGCGTTACAACATTGAAAATTACAAAGTTAGGAGAATTTGATGAAAATATCGTTTAGCCGTCCCAGTTTTGCCCAAGCCTTTCAAATCGCAGCGGCGGTGACTTCGCCCAGGTCGCCCAAAGAAATTCTGACCAATGTCAAAGTAGACGCGTCGGGCGAAAAGGTAACGCTGATGGCGACCGATAGCGAAGCGGGGATCCGAATCGATTTGGAAGATGTGGAGGTCATGGTCCCAGGCAAGGCGCTTCTGCCTGTACTTCGATTTGGTAATATCTTGCGTGAAAGCAGTGACGATCGATTGGTAGTCGAGTCGTCCGAAAACCAGCTTGACATTTCTGGTTCGCAAAGCGAGTTCCACTTACCGAACGTCAATCCGGATGCGTTTCCTACCGTAGCACCTTTCGTCGAAGAAGCGTACTTCGAAGTCAGCTCAAAACTGTTCCGAGAACTTGTCCGACGGACCGTATTCGCCACCGATACGGAAAGCACACGTTACGCTCTGGGAGGCGTTCTGCTCGAGATGAACGGAGAGGAAATTACCGCCGTTGCGACCGATGGCCGCCGCCTAGCGAAAATGTCTGGTCCAGGTAAATCGATAGGTGGTTTTCAAACCTCGGGGAGCAATGTCATCGTCCCGATTAAGACACTCAGCTTGATGGAAAAGTCGATCGGCGACAAAGACGAAGTGGTACAGATCGCTGCGAGACAAAACGATATCTTGGTAAGAACGCAAAGATGTATGATCTTCTCACGACTGGTAGAAGGTCGTTATCCCAACTGGCGACAGGTCATTCCGAGTAGAACAGAATCCTATAACGTAGGATCGATCGTTGGACCATTCTTCACTTCGGTTCGGCAAGCAACCATCGTGGCCGATCAAGAGAGCCGGGGAGTTGAATTCAACTTCCAAACGGGAAACGTAACAATGCAAACAGCAACTGCGAACGTGGGTGAGTCTACAGTGCAGTTGCCTGTTGCTTACGACGGACCCGAAATGAAAATGACGCTGAATGGTTCGTATGTGGGTGATTTTTTTCGAGTTTTAGAACCTAATACGAACTTCTCGATCAATCTTAGCTCGAACACAGAGCCCGCTATTTTTAAACTGGAGGATGGTTATCTAAACGTAATTATGCCAATGGCGCGAGATCGATAGGAAAGTAGATACATGAGCAAAACTTCGATTCGTGAATTTATGGAGCTTAACTACTTGCACTTCAATGCAAGAGAAACGCTCGCAGCGGCCCGTGGGTATGTTGATCTTATCGAGAAGCAGAACGGGAAGATGTTTCTGGCAATGGCCGGAGCGATGAGCACCGGCGAGATTGGTATCTCGCTGGCCGAAATGATTCGTCAAGATAAAGTGCATGCGATATGTTGCACGGCAGCGAACCTTGAAGAAGATCTTTTCAATCTTTTTGCTCACAAAGAATATAAAGTCATCGATAACTGGCGAGCTTTGAGTGCTCAAGATGAAATAGATTTACTTGAAAGTGGTTTCAATCGCGTTACCGATACTTGTATCCCCGAGTCGGTGATGAAGCATACGCGAGTCCGGTTGCTGAATCTTTGGAAGAAAGCAGCGGAAGAAAAGACGGGTTACTTTCCGTACGAGTACATGTATATGTTGCTGGATGATCCCGAGCTGAAGGATCTCTATCAAATACCTGTTGAGCATTCGTGGGTGATCGCTGCGAAGGAAAAGAATTTAAAGATATTTTCACCGGGCATCGAAGATAGCACTCTGGGGAACATGTTCACTGCAGCCGTGATGGAAGGAATCGTTGCCAACCACCATGCGCTTCGAAGCGGTACCGAACAACTTCAAATGCTTGCCCAGTGGTATCGAAGCGAATCACAAGCAGCTCCTATTGGATTTTTTCAAATCGGTGGAGGGATAGCCGGAGATTTTGCAATTTGTGCTGTTCCCATGCTGATTCAAGATCTCAGGGAGACGAAAACTCGACGCTGG
>JANODQ010000224.1:0-10397 GCA_031412775.1 Pirellulaceae bacterium
GTCATCGTCAGGTTCCACCCATGGCTCTACAGGAACGTGGAACTGTCGCAATCTAGCAAACCCTGCACGCTTGCGATACGCTAGCGACCCCTGGTTTCAACTTCTTGTTGAGCAGATCAGCCCAAAGCAAGTGCCAATGAAATCGGCTTAATCCCCTCCAACGCCCTAAAACCTCGACAGACGCACTCGTCAACATAATCGTCTTGATAACCACGATACTGACACGCCATTTATTGACACAAAGGATCAATCAATCCGAGACGCATCCTAAACCGATTCTTAAGATTGCAAGCAACCTACTCGGTTGCTTTCACCCCAAACGTCGGGGAGTGATCGGAGATGAGATACTCGGCAATCAGACGGCGATACTTCTGTTCGCTAGCTTCTTCCTCGAACTTGCCGAAGTAATAATCCCTACCCCGAATCGTTGTTATTCCCTGCCCGGTCGGCTTATGGAGTCGATATTTAGGTAGACGTGGTGCCATTCGTTTTTCTGCCTTTCGGAAACAATCCGGTAGACTACCGGATTTGGTTTCAGGAAAAACAGCGCACCAGCCACATAGCTGGGTAACAAATATCAACGAATCGCTGGCTTTTTTGAGGTTTCTACTAGGGTGGTAGACGGGGCTCGAACCCGCGACCTTCGGAACCACAATCCGACGCTCTAACCAACTGAGCTACAACCACCGTGTAAGGTCTATTTGTAGTCATCTGCTACTGATCCGTCAACGGATTATATCAAAGGACTTATAGAGCATCTGAGGCAGTCGTGGTCCGATAAAACTGCGTCGACGCCCCTTGCCACGGGGGGCACCGATTTCTGGATTGTCACACGAGACTTGTGACTACGGACCAGGAGAACGACATTCTCATTAGGGTAGGCCTGTGGGCGCGACGAGCTTCGAGAAGCTGGTTATTTGCGCGGAAAATTGAGGCACTAGCGGGATGGGAATATATGGATGCGTTTGAGATGATTTTGTAGCATTATCGCTTCAGGGAAGCATTGGGAGCCGCAGGAATTCCATCAACAATTCGGACCCTGCCGACTTCCAAATCGGCTTTGCCGGGACGCCAGAACCAGCCGCTTGTTGATTGAAGAAAAGTTCGACGTTTCATTTGGGCGACTGGCTTGATCGGGCGTGATACGGGCTTCAAAAAGTCAGGCGGGCATTCTTGCGAGAGTTGGAGTATTCGAACGACCAGCGGCGACTCGATCCATTCAATCGCCTTCGCGGGTCTCTTTTGTTCTAGTTCGCGTTTAGCGACAAAAAGCTGGCTTCGAAGTAAACGCCGCTCTTCGTCGGTTAGCACCAGAGGACTCAACCCAACGTCGTCGATCCATAATTTTCCCGCGTCAGTGACTTCGATGGTCCAATGTAAAAGTTCCGAGGGCGAGGCGACCGGTGGTGCTGCGAGTCCCTGATTTGTGGTCGATGCTGGCGTCGCGTCGGCGTTTGGACTTCTACGCTGTGTGGGGAACTCGTAACGCTTCCATGAGTCAGCAACCCCCTCCTTGTACTCCGGTGTATCGATTTGTTTCGACTCGGTCCACTTTTTATCTCCTAGCGATCCCGTTGTGATCAGTCGCACCTTGGGGCGATTCGGTTGACTATCCATCTTGATCCAGACCTCAACGGCCAACGGCCACTTGAGGCGTCTTGGTATGGCGCGTGTTTGAATCCATCCGTTTGCTTGATCGTTGAACGATTCGTACTGCAACGATAGCCCAGGCTCATGCGATTGGTCTACATTATTGCTCCAAGTTACAGTTGGATTCATTGAGAAGAACCAAGTCGTAGATGTCGCGGATGCTTGACTTACTTTTGTGTTTTCAAAGCCACCGTCCATCTGGTTTCCGAAGTCCGTGCGAAAGTTTGTCATTAGCTGAATCACATTACTGATTACAGTGACATTCTCCGTCATCAGATTCACCCCCTCCTGAGAAGCCAAGTGTGTCCAACCAGCGATCGAATACTCGCCGGTCCATGTCCATGCCGTCATGGACATCGCCGGTAGTCGAAATCGCCATCCATCATGAGCGTTAACAAGTTGCGGGGCAATCTTTTTGGAGTCGCTCACTTCATCTACTATCGCGAAGTTCGTCAACGTGGGAGACGCGTTCGCTGCTGGGGTTACTTGAAATCGCTCGACTTCCGCGTTATGAGTCTCTGCGACAATCGATAGAGTGCTTTGATCAGTCACTCCCAAAGCATCTGAATTCTTTGATCCAGAAGTCTCTTCCGAGCGGCCTGGCGCGTTCTCTTTCCAGTGGCATTCGAATTGTTCTAACCACGGAAACGAATTGACTGCGACTAACCATTGTTTGCCACTTCGATCGACGCCTGTAAGTAGAAAAACGCCTTCCTTAAACGAAGTGGACATTGGTGTGACGGAACCACTGCTGCTGATCGATTGCCACGAATACGACGGGATCTTTTCTAGAGTTGATTTAATCCATCGAGTGCGTGACTTGGACCCATCGACGGTCAGCACTTGAGGAGCAATTACACTGGAAATTGTACTGGAAATCACAACAGGATCCAGAGCGTTTGGCTGTGGAGCTTTTCGAGCGGAGTCGATTGCAACGAGCTTAGGATCTGCTGTGGTTTGGCTAGAAGTCGATGCCGTTTTGGGATTGGTCGAGTTGTCGGCAAAAATCGGCTTGGTGTCCGAGACGAACATCAACGAACCGGTTGCAACCACAATCGCGGTCCATGCAAACAGTATCTTTCGACTCAATAAGCTCAACGTGAATATCATCCTGAAATTCGTTGATGAAACCCTTTCCTAAGCCCTTACCTAAAATCGGGGGACTTGAGTGTGATTAATATCCCACATCAAGCAGCGGGTGAAATGCAAATCAACAGCCACCCACCATCAATTACTCACAACGAGGTGTCTTAGCAGATCGGGTAATTTGCTTCTACGTCGATTCCGTTCGAATAATAGCTTTATCATTCTGCGTTCCAGTGCAGGCTTTTCGAACGCTAGCAAAAAATCAAAACAACCAATCGAGTCCTAAGTCAAGATTGATTACCGAGTGCGTGAGCGAACCAACACTAATTCGGTCGATTCCGGTTGAAGCAATCTCATGAATGGTCCCCAAATTGATTCCTCCGGAAGCTTCGAGCTCGACCGAGGGAGCTTGGATGTTTCTGGTGAGGATTGCTTGCTTTAATTGCTCTATATTCATGTTGTCCAAGAGAACGATATCTGGGGAGGCAGACAGAGCATCTTCAAGTTGGTTTAAGGAATCGATTTCGATTTCGATGATAGGCATTTCAACAAACGTGAATGCACCGGATTGCAAGAATGTCCGAGCCTGTTCGACGGCCTGCCTTGGATTGAGTAAGTTGCCGCCGGCATCCGCCCTGCAAGCAAGATGGTTGTCCTTAATGAGAATAGCATCGCAAAGTCCCAACCTATGTGTATGCCCCCCACCACAGCGCACAGCATACTTTTCAAGCCTTCTCCAACCGGGCGTTGTTTTTCGGGTATCATAAATTCGCGAGGGATATTCACCGATTTCGGCGACATAATGTCCCGTTCCCGTTGCGATGCCGCATAAACGCCCGAGGAAATTCAAAAGCGTTCGCTCGCAAGTCAGTAGCGATCGCGAGTCGCCCGTCAAAATCGCGAGTTGCTTAGACGCTTGAAACGGTTCCGAATCGCCAACCAACATTTCTACCTGAATCGGAGCCTCCATCTCTTGAAGCATGGCTTCGATCAAATCGATCCCGGAAGCAATTCCTGGCTTCCTCGCGACAATAGCCGCTCGTCCCTCTTTTCCAGGTGGAACCAAGGCTAGGGTCGTCAAATCGGCAGTGCGACCAAGGTCTTCCTGAATAGCCATCCTCACTAACCGAGACAAATCTTCCAGCAGTTCGGAGTTGATTGTTTGAGGTCTAAAATCTCTTGCCATAGTCGTACTCGTTAAAGAAAAATCGTCCCCTCACGCATATTACCGATAGGTGGTTAAAAGTATAGTATGGGGGTTGCCTGGTGAATGGCGTTTTTCCTGAGCCGTAGGCGCTAGCCTCGGGTTGTGGATTGTCTTTCAGATAAAAAGTCGGTACCTGCGCCACCCGTGGCTAACGCCATCGGCTCAGTTTGCATCAGGCCAGTCAAGGGGTAAGATTTAGACACAGACTCAAGCGATTTGTCTTGAGGTCGTAATTAAATATAAGCGATGGAGCGACAAAATGGATGGTTCAACAAATCGCGTCTCAACGCACTTCGATTCCGTTCGCATTGATAATGTTGATCCTGAAAGGCAAGCTGATATTCAGTTATCTCAAACCAAGTCTTTTGAAAAACTGCATGCCGACAGCGGAGTAACTCATTGCGCTGAGAGTTCCACACTAGGACAGACACCGAGAGCGGCGAACCAACGGCTTGCGATGGGGTGTTTAGCGGGTTTGGCGATGGTGTTTTCAATCGTAAGTTATCTTCTCCAGAGCTCGCCAGTTCGCACACCAGAATCGCTCGTTCATCCACCGATTTTTCTGACCGAGATACCGAACGCTTCCAATGAGGAGTGGATGCTCTTGCCCGGTGTTGGCGAAAAGACGGCCAGCACGTGGCGAAATGAATCCGGCCCGATTACATCACTTGAGGATCTTCACGGAGTGGGTGCCGTTCGCGCGGAAAAACTGAAGCCATTCGTCAGCAACATCGCACCGCATCCCAACAAGCAGCAAGCGAAGAGCAAAAAAACTAAATCGTCTTCCACCAAAGCACAAGCAAAGGCGCAAGCAACGGATGAGTGAAGTCATCAATGAAGAAGAGGTCGGCGAAGAAGAGGTCGGCTTTGAAATTGAAAGTCGCTTTCAACCGGCCGGCGATCAACCTCAAGCAATCGCTCAGCTCGTTCGAGGACTTAAACGTGGAACCAGATCTCAGACGCTAATGGGGGTGACCGGATCCGGAAAGACCTTCACGATGGCCAACGTCATTCAAGCCGTTCAACGACCAACGCTGATCCTGAGCCATAACAAAACACTTGCAGCGCAGCTTTACTCTGAATTCAAGGAATTCTTTCCTCGCAACGCGGTCCACTACTTTGTTAGCTACTACGATTACTATCAACCAGAAGCATATATTCCGCAGCGCGATATCTATATCGAGAAGGACGCATCGATCAACGAGGAGATTGACCGCTTGAGACTGGCTGCAACAAGTGCCTTGGTCTCCAGACGCGATACGATCATTGTTGCGAGCGTTTCCTGTATCTACGGTTTAGGTTCGCCGGAAGATTACAAACGGATGGTCGTTCCGTTTCGCGTTGGAGAAAGAATACAACGCGATGATGTGATTATGAGGCTGATTGAAATTCAGTATGAACGAAACGATATTGCTTTCGAGCGTTCGCGTTTTCGTGTTCGGGGAGACACGATGGAGCTCTGGCCCAGCTATGAGGAGTTTGCTTACCGCATCGAAATGTGGGGCGACGAGATCGAGAAAATCTCCATCATCAACCCAACCAGTGGACAGACGATTTCACAAGTTGACGATGTTTACATTTATCCGGCAAAGCACTTCGTGACATCCGAAGGAAGAATGGCTTCCGCATTGGTCGAGATTCGAAAAGAGCTCGAAGATCAGCTAGAGAAATTTAAACAGGAAGGAAAGATACTCGAAGCACAGCGACTCAATGCGCGAGTTCGATTTGATATTGAGATGATGCAAGAAGTTGGACATTGCCCAGGAATTGAGAATTACTCACGGCCGCTATCGGGCAAGGCACCTGGTTCTGCGCCTGATACGCTCTACGATTTCTTTCCAAAAGACTTTTTGCTTCTCGTCGACGAGTCGCATGTGACGTTGCCACAGGTGCGAGCAATGTATGCGGGGGATCGCAGCCGCAAGACGACGCTCGTTGATCACGGGTTCCGATTGCCGTGTGCACTTGATAATCGTCCCATGAAGTTTGAAGAGTGGGAGCAGAAGATCAATCAAGTTATTTTCGTGTCGGCAACACCTGCGCAGTACGAGCTGGATTCAACTGGTGGGGAAGTTGTCGAACAGATTATTCGTCCAACTGGACTACTGGACCCGATTATCGAGATTCAGCCCGCTCGCGGTCAAGTAGCTCACTTGCTTGGTGAAATTCGTATGCGCACCAAGATGGGGCACCGAACGCTGATCACCGCATTGACCAAACGTCTTGCGGAAGACCTAGCGACTTTCTTTACCGATAACGATGTACGATGTCGATGGCTCCATAGTGAGTTGGATGCGTTCGAGCGGGTGGCTCTGTTGAAAGACTTGCGGGAGGGACGTTGCGATGTTTTAGTGGGTGTGAACCTGCTTCGAGAAGGCTTGGATTTACCTGAGGTTTCCTTGGTTGCGATTCTAGATGCAGACAAAGAAGGTTTCCTGCGTAGCGAGACTTCTTTGATTCAAACAATCGGACGAGCCGCGCGGAATGTCGACTCGAAAGTCATCTTGTATGCAGACAAGGTTACTGAATCGATGGAGCATGCGATTCGTGAAACCGAGCGACGCCGTCAGATTCAGCATGCTTACAATGAGCAGCACGGTATCACTCCTCAAAATGTTGTCAGTAATATTCGTCAAGGGATCGAATCGGCTGCAAAAGTTCGTAAGCAAGCTCGTAATCTCATTCGGCAAGAAGCTGGCTCGCAAGTTATTACCGAGGTGTACTTGAAGGGCCTTGAAGAAGAAATGCTTGCTGCCGCTGAGGGATTGGAGTTTGAACGCGCAGCGATGCTTCGCGACAAGATCGTCAATGGACGTCAACGCATCGGTCAACCGATCGACGCGGACAACGACGACGAGAATCGAAAACATGTTGGTCGTCAACGCAAAAAATCCCCCAACGGTATGGGGAAACGCATACCTAAGCCTCGTAAATAATTTCCGATAGAAAACAAACTTCGTTTATGTTTCCGCTTCACGATAATATTCAAACGCAGTCATTCCCTTATGTAACTTATGGGATCATCGCAGCCTGTTCTGCGGCATTCTTGGTACAGATGTGGGCCGGCCCGAACGGAGATGTCCTCGTGGAACGATGGGGAATGGTTCCCGCACGTTTGCTTACAGAATCATCAAAGGAAGCGAAGCTAGTAGTCAATCGCGCAGCAATCGTCTCGACTCCATTCGGCCAGCAAGTCGTCGAAGTCGCAAGGCCCATCTATCCGGCTGCCGTTTCCGACTGGCTTACGCTTTTTACATGCATGTTTCTTCATGGCGGCTTGATGCATATCGCAGGCAACATGTGGTTCTTGCATATCTTCGGCGACAACGTGGAAGATAGATTCGGACACGTGGGATATGCTGTGATGTACTTGGCTGCAGGAGTCGCGGCGGCTGCAACCCATTTGTTCTCTGATCCGGGCTCGCTGATACCGACCATTGGTGCAAGTGGAGCGATAGCCGGCGTGATGGGAGCTTATATTGTTCTCTACCCCAAAGCCGTGGTCGAAGCAATCATTCCACTTCCAATTATTTTCGGTTCTTTCTCCGTTCCAGCTCCGATTTTCCTTGGAATATGGTTTGCAATTCAGGTCTTCCAGGGAGCCAGCAGCAGTAGCTCTTCTGGTGGAGTTGCGTGGTGGGCTCACGTTGGCGGTTTTGTAGCCGGTGTTATTTGGGCAGGAGTCGTTCTCTTGCTTCAATTCAATCCGACTCAGCAGCATGAGCGACCGGTGGCAAGAAGTCTTTGGTCGTAATGCGTTCGAAGACAAAGCGATCGATAATCTTTCGAACAGTAACGTGATCCGGCAGCATCGACATACCTACGCTGGTAGATGCATGTTTGCCGCTTAAGAAAGCTTGTAACGCCTGCCAATGACCACGGTTGTAGCCTCCGAGAGACCATCCACGGCGATGGTATTCAGTGACGATCGATTGTTGAACGATATGCCATGCGGGCGATACACTGGTCAGACACGGGATGCTGAATTGCTGCTTATTTAGATGCACTATGTTTTCCGAAGACCATCGCTTTGATTGAAGGTCTACATCTACAAATATATCGCCCAATAAATCGGCAGCGCTTGCTACGGCAGATCGAACGTCACGACCATAGTGCTCGTGAATGAGTGGAAGCAACCGATTGCGAATTCGATTACGCGTATACAATTCGCTCGCGTTGCTACTGTCGGTACGAAAGGACTGGCGATGAGACTTCAAATAGTCGATCACTTCTTCTCGCCATGCATCGATCATCGGTCTTACGAGAACAAGATCTTGCCCAAGACCGCGAAATGCCGACATGCCTCGAAGACCCGACAAACCAGATCCGCGAAACAGATTATGCAATACGGTTTCGACTTGATCATCGGCGTGATGTCCGACAGCAACATAACGTGCTCCGAGTTGCAATGCAGTGCGTTCCAGAAACTGATAACGTATTTCACGAAGGGAAGCTTCATCTACCGATTGCCCTTCGGTGGTTGTCTCTTCGAAGCCTTTCTTAGGCCGGATTGATGAAGAACTTCCTTTCCCTGAGCCGTAGGCGCTAGCCTCGGGTGTGTATTTTCCATCTGCCGGAACATCGTTTGGTGCGCTACCTGCGGCTAGCGCCGACGGCTCAGTACTGGCGGCTAACGCCGTTGGTACACGAAAAGCGCCCCTTGAGCCGTAGGCGTTAGCCTCGGGTGTGGATTGTCTATCAGATGGAAAGTCGGTACCTGCGCCACCCGTGGCTAGCGCCATCGGCTCAGCTTTTTGTGGGAAAACTCCGGGCTGTCCTTCGATTAGCTGGAGTTGCAAATTTTCCGATAGATTTCGCACAAAGGACGCATCAGCCTCGCTTTCAGCCCCGCGAAGTTTGTGATTGAAATGCGCGACCACAATCGTCGTTGTTGCTGGACATAATCGACGAAGAGCAACCAACAATGCGGTCGAATCGGCACCACCACTACAGCCAACGACGACAGTCAAGTTCGACCATCGTTCGATGGGCCATCGCGTGAGTATCTTTCTTTCAAGCATCGGGCCTTCGATCATGGGTAAGTTGCTGGTTTTTCGCAGGTACAATAATTTCGTAGAATCGAGAAGTGATTTTTAGTGCGGCAAAAGTTATACTGAGGTTTGCTTTTAAAGGCGACGATTTGGCCGAGTAGCTCTAACTTGGTCCAAACGACACTCTGTTTAAAAATTGATTGCTATGGATACTGTACTCGAACCATTAATGAATCGACCAGACCTTCCGCAACTTGTTGCGACGCTCAATGAACAATTGCAGCGAGAACGCGAATCTCGCGAAGCATTTCTTCGTTACCTCACCCCCGATATCAAAGCAGAGTTCATCGGTGGTGAGCGTGTTTTACATTCGCCAGCGCGCGCGGAGCATATTCGCGTTTCAAGGCGTTTGCTGCTGTTAATCACGAGCCATGTTATCAAGCATGATCTTGGTGAAGTTTTGTTCGAGAAAGTTCTCGTTCATCTTACGAGGAACGATTACGAACCGGACATTCTATTTTACGTTAAAGAAAAAGCAGCTACGATCACGCCGGATCAAATGTTGTTTCCTGCTCCCGATTTTATTGTCGAGATCCTTTCGGAATCGACTGAGAAGCGTGACCGAGGGATTAAGTTCGTCGACTATGCTGCACACGGAGTTGCGGAATACTGGATTGTCGACGTGGAAGAAAAATCAGTTGAGCAGTACTTGATCACCGATGGAAAGTACGAGCTTTCGCAAAAGTTAAAATCGGGGGCTGTTACGAGTGTTGTTATCGCCGGTTGTGTTGTCCCAGTCGACGCAATATTTGATGAACAGATGTACCGAAGAACGATGACCTTGACTCCAATTGTTTGAGTACATCGCCTGCGTGTTGGGATCGGTGGCTGCGGAGAGCCACCGTTACATGTGTTGAATCTAATTCATCCCTAGATTTTTAGCCACGAAAGCCCAACTATCGGCGGCAGCTTCGATGAGCTTGGTGACCGGTGTGCCTGCGCCGTGACCGGAACGCGTTTCAATACGAATAAGTACCGGAGCAGAACCGGTATGGGCCTCTTGAAGTTGCGCGGCAAACTTAAAGCTATGTCCAGGCACGACACGATCATCGTGATCTGCGGTCATCACCATCGTTGCTGGATATTGAGTGCCATCCTTCAGGTTATGCAGTGGCGAGTAGTGCAGAAGATTGGCGAACTGTTTCGCATCGTCGCTGCTTCCGTACTCGTTGACCCAAGCCCAACCGATGGTGAACTTGTGGAAGCGTAGCATGTCAAGCACACCTACTTTGGGCAATGCAGCCGCAAACAAATCGGGGCGTTGTGTCATGGTGGCACCCACAAGCAGTCCGCCGTTACTGCCACCGCTAATGGCAAGGCGTTTTGGCTGAGTGTATTTGGAATCGATAAGAAACTTTGCAGCTCCAATAAAGTCGTCGAACACGTTTTGCTTTCGATCGAGC
>JANODQ010000225.1:0-4308 GCA_031412775.1 Pirellulaceae bacterium
CGCAATCATGTTCATCCAGCCACACAAACCCACGAGCGTTAATCATCTCCGTCGCTTGCAATCCAGCCCCACCATAATCACGAACGATTTGCCGAAAAGCAAAATTGGTATAGCCCGCCATAGGAGCTTGGAAAATCGGTGGATCAATAAGCAGATCACCAATTGAAAACGGTTTTACTTCCGCGATCGACCGCCAAGGTGTGGTTGAATCCGCGATGTCATCAGCCGACTGAGCATCAATTGATCTATCTTCAGGAGCGCTACTGGGTTGTTTGAGAATTGGTAGAGGCGATACAAACATGGGAGACTAAGGAATCCTTCGAACTTCGGTCGCGTCAAGCACATCATCGTCACCATCCACCGGCGTACGTTGCTGCCGGCCACCGAACGATTCAGGAGGCCAACTTTGGTAGGCTGACATAGGAACGTTTTGATAAACGGGGCCACCTGGCGATTGGAGGCCTTGCTCACGCAGATGTTCAACTCGAGCCATCATGAGCTCTTGGAACCCGGCGATCAATACAAAAATTCCAATGAGCACGAGATGGAAGCCGTAGATAAATCCCGCGATGATTAAAACTCCTGCCAAATAACGACTAACTCGAGCCGCAACTTCTGTCGCTCGCAAACGTGACATCCGAAGCTGAAGAAGGCTTCGCAGGATCCGCCCACCGTCCATCGGAAGTGCTGGAAACAAATTGAAAACAGCAAGGCTGATATTGATGAGGATCAACTGGTGTAGCAAGGGATGGCTTAAAAAGTCCGAGTCCTGCATGTTCGCCAACACGACCTTGATTCCATACAAGCTCGCTAAAACCAGGGCAATCACCACATTGACGGCTGGTCCGGCGATGGCGATCCAAAATTCCGCGATCGGACTCTTCGGCATCCGTTCCAATCGTGCAAGACCGCCGATTGGCAGGATTGAAATATCGAGCGTTTGAATTCCGTATTGTTTGGCGGTCATCGCGTGCCCAAGTTCGTGCAGGTAAACGCAAAAGAAAATCGCGATCACGAATCCGAGTGCAGAGGCCGCGGACGATAGTCCTCCCTGGCCAAGTGCCCGAAGAACTATCCAAAGAAGCAAGATCCAAAAGCTCCAGTGGATATAAGTTTCAATTCCAAATATTCGCCCGAGTTTGAGCGTCGAAAACATAAGCAAAGCTTTGTGAGTGACTGGTTAAACCAAAACCCTATTGTATCCGATGCTGGGTTGTTTTGTCATCGAATGAAACGCCAAGTTCTGCCGGGTGGATTGCTTTTATAAGAGCACCTTTGAGACGAGCGGCAGAATGAAAACTATCAGTGGCATAGGTTTCCAGCCGATGATTAGACTGACAACACAGGCTGGAAGTTTATGCCACTTTAGTAAACTGACATCCGCCGATCGCCTGAGGACGCCTTTGCAACATGGGCTCGCAAACGGGGACTCCGAAAAGTCCGAAATACTGGATCAGCAATTAAAAACGGCCTGGGAGATACAAATCCAATGCCCGATTTACTTTATCGGCGTTTGAAGGGTCTCGTTTTCGGAGAGAAGCTGAATCGCCTTTACCGCTCGGATTGGGTACGTTTCGTAGCGGCTTGGGACTTCGGATTTCATCTTTTCTATCATTGACAGGCCGCTTGGGACTTCCCGCTTGCCGAGATTGCAAGCGATCATCGATTCCAAAGCCAGCAACTGCTCGAAAAAGCTTTTTTTTGAATCGGTAGCAATTTGTGAAAGCCGATTGATAGCCGCCGCGCGTTGAGATCTATCGCCCGCACGTGCAAGCGTTTCGCAGGCCACAACGCTTACGACAGGGGAAACGTCCGAGTTGATGATCGTTGAGAGAGAATCGAGCTGACACGGTTTCCCTTGCAGTGATCGATATGTCAAACCTATTGTGCTCCAATAACGAACGATTGGGTTGTCAGATTGCAGATTGGTTTGAATGCGAGATTCAGTTACCGCAAGATCTGTTGCTTGGTCGGCTGCATCCCAAATCGTTTCTACCGGAAACCACGAATCTTTTTTAGCCAACTCCGCGATCGTGTTTGTCTGGGAATCGACTTCCTTTTTCATGATTGCCTCGGGCATCAAACCGAGATCACGCTTAGCGATCATCCACGACCGCAGTGCGGACTTCAAGCGATCGCGTTGCGAGGAGTACTCGGGGTTATCGATTAGGTTTTTAGTCTGTTGTGGGTCTTTCTGTAAGTCATAAAGTTCTGCTGACGGTTTCAGTTGCCAGAAGAGCGATTGAGCTGGCGTGGTCTTTCCTGCTTTCGCCGCGTTTAGCCAAGCGACAGTGGTCGGTGTCTGGTACATGTACTCGAGATACTGCCCTTGTGCGCGATGCGGCATAAAATTGCGGATGTACACAAACTCTTTGTCGCGAACTGCTCGCGAGCAATCGTATCGTTCGTCCATGCGGTCGCGAAAACCAAAAATGTATTCCTGCTCGGGTGTTGGTTGCTTGCTCAGAAGGGCACGACCGTGGAGATAACTTGGAACCTCTGTTTGGCTTAGACTCAAGACCGTTGGAGCGATATCGAGAAAGCTAACAAGTTCGTCTGACGAGCTGCCGATTTTGTAGCTGGTAGCGACTTGGTTCCTCAATTTTTCTGGAACCGAAATCATCAATGCGACTCGTAGCCCGGATTGGTATAGCCATCGCTTGCCTCTAGGCATTCCGCTTCCGTGATCTCCGAAGAATATGACGATCGTAGAATCGGCTAATCCATCTTGCTTCAATTGGTCAAGTATCTCGCCAACTTCGGTATCCATTTCGGTCAACCGATCGTAATACTGAGCCCAATCTTGGCGAATCTCGGGAAGGTCTGGATGATAAGCCGGGAGCGTTACCTTTGCGGGATCATGAATTTGTTTGTGCGGTCGCGTTCGCAACTTCGATTCATGGGAGGTCTCAATGTTGAAGACTGCAAAGAAAGGTTGATTCGCAGCGCGGTTTCTCCAGTGCGCGCGAGCATTAGATGCGTCCCAAACGCCTTCGGGTTTGATGACGTTGTAGTCTTCTTTTTTTGCATTCGTACAGTAGTAGCCGTTTTGTCGTAGCAACTGAGGGTACAACGAGATCGACTTGGGTAAGGCGACTTCACTGCGCATGTGCGAGGCACCCAGTGAAGGGGGCCACATCCCAGTAATGATTGCTGTTCTTGCTGGCGCACAAACAGGTGCGTTGGACCAAGCATTCAAGTATCGGACCGATTGGGATGCAAGTCGATCAATATTCGGAGTCTTTGAATATGCATCACCATAACAACCCAGCTCGCATCCGTTATCTTCGCTCGAGATAATTAAAATGTTGGGACGCTCTGCCGCGAAGAGCGGAACGGCCAGATGAAGTGACACCAGATGAAGTGACACCAGCTGAAGTGAAAAAAGACATGCGACGGCAGGAAGCGTGAAGGCCGAAAGGCAGGAAGAGATACGATGCGAGAGGAACATCTTTGTTTTCCCTTGATGGGTACGATTGAGAAACAGTCCAGTCCTCCAGAATAACGTCTCGCGACTGATTCGTGGGATTTGTCAGCGAAAAATCCAGAAGCCGGAATTGGGTCTGAAAGCAAAAAACGAGTCTTCGTCAGTAGATGACTTCGGATTACTTGAGACCTGCACCGTTGGGGCGGCCTTGGAGAGCACCACGCACGCCTAATTGGCCTGGGTCGCGAGCAATTTTGTCGGTGAAGACACGGACATCATCGGCGATTGGTTGGAGCCGCTGCGAAAGAAGACGAACGTTTTGGATCGTTTGGATGACTTCGAAGTACAATTCCTGATCGTCGACCAGTCGAGCGATGGTTCCATTTCCGGAGTTCAATCGGCTGGCAAAGACACGCATATCAGCCAAGAGCACATCCAAGTTCTGGAGACTGTTCACGGCCCCATCGATCAGTTCGTCAGCACGTTCGCCAAGCGGATCGGTGAAACGCCCGATGTTTCGTAACGCAACATTTGCATTATCGACCGCTTCTTTCGCGGTTCCACCGATGCCGGTGAATTCTCCACCGAGCGACTCGAGGGTTCCGCTAAGTTTTTCGAAGTTGACTAAGATTCGTTGTGTTTGTTGGATGACCGTCTTTGCTTCGTCGAATATCGAAGGGAGCCGTTCGAGTGCTTCAGCGATCGCCTCTGGAAGCCGTGAG
This sequence comes from Pirellulaceae bacterium, assembly GCA_031412775.1. Taxonomy (GTDB): domain Bacteria; phylum Planctomycetota; class Planctomycetia; order Pirellulales; family Pirellulaceae; genus JAIYDQ01. The sequence goes on from JANODQ010000225.1 coordinate 4,150, forward strand.
TCCTCGATCTGGACTGCGACTCGATTGATCGTCCCAAGAGTCCCGTTGAAAGTCTCAATCGTGCCTTTGACTTTATCAATGACATCTCGAACTTGTCCGCGTCCACCGCCAACAACGTCTTCCAGAGAAGTCGCAAGCGATTCGACTTTCTGACTTGCG
>JANODQ010000226.1:0-1837 GCA_031412775.1 Pirellulaceae bacterium
GCGCCGCCACGATGATTGCTGATCCCGTCCCGCACCCGTCGCACCTGCCCCATGCCAATCGCGTCGTGGCCTTCAAGCTGGATGGCACTGCCGCGCTCCCGCCCTATACCTACGCGAAGCAGGATCTGCGCGCCGCGCCGAAGACGAAAGTGGATGCCAATGCGGCGGCGGTGGGCCGCTCGGTCTTCCACCGCTACTGCTTCGGCTGCCATGGCCGCGAGGCCCGCGGCAACCGGATTCAGCCGGACCTGCGTTACTCCGCGTTTCTCGACAACGGGCTATGGGACAAAGTCGTCCTGGAGGGTGTGCTGACAGGGCTCGGGATGGTGTCCTTCAAGGACGTGGTGACGCCCGAACACGCTGAGGCCCTTCGGCAGTACGTCATTCTCGAGGCGCAGCGAGCCGACGGTACGACGGCCCAGGACGATCCCGGGCCGGTGCAGTGAGTCGAATGAATTGCCGCGTACTAAGGTGACACGGCGACGCGAAATCCGAGATTCGAATTCCGAAGCGTGGTCGTCACCCGACCGCGTGCGGCGGCGCGCAATTGGGACGCCAGCCGCGGATTCCATGATCCACCGCGGGCCACATGATGCTGGCAGGTTGGGTTGGGTTCCCAGGCCTTGCCGTCTTCCGGCGCGCCCTGGTAGCCGTCGTGGAAACAATCATCGACCCATTCCCAGACATTGCCGATGGTATCGAACAGTCCAAACGCATTGGGCGCGTACGATCCTGCAGGCGCCGTGAACGCAAAGCCATCGTCACAGGCAAAGAAATTCTCGCGCCGGCCGGTCGAAGTATCGGGAACGTTTGCAAAGCGGCACGCCTGGTCGCGGTCATTGCCCCAGAAGCGCGCGGTCGTCGTCCCGGCGCGGGCGACGTATTCCCATTCAGCTTCACTCAATAGCCGATAATTCCTGCCGGTTCGACTCGATAGCCAGCGCACGTAGGCCTTGGCGTCGTTCCAGTCGACGCAAACGACGGGATGGGAATCGTCCTGGACAAAATCCGGGTCGAGCCATGACCTGTCGCCGCGTCGGTCCCAGTCGTCGCCCCTGGCGACATCGCAGCCGCCGATTGGGTACTCGGCCGCACGCAAAAACGCGGCGAACTGCCCGCGCGTGACCTCGGTCGCGCTGACGGCCGGTGGCCGCGGCAGCGTGACGCGGTGCACCGGGCTTTCCCAGGTGATGTACCGCTCAGGCGACCCCTCGCGAATGTTTTCTGCCGCCGTCGCGCCCATGTCGAATGCTCCGGCCGGGATGTCGACCATGGTCGGGCAGTCCGGGCAATCCTTGAACGTGGACTGGGCTTGGGCGGTCATTCCGAGGATCGATGCACACAGAATGAAGATGACCTTCGACATGTAATTTCCTGGCGACGGCCAGCATAGAAAGCACTGGAGTGACAGTCCAGACATGGCTGGACACGACGACATCGGGATCCATGCGGGCCATTCCGGCCCGTACGCCGCATTGCTGATTACCGGACTGTGTGGAGTTCCCATGTAACTCCAGACATTATACGGAGTAACGACTGGACATAGACTTCGCCATGCTCAACCGGCGCAACGTTCTCGGCTTCACCGGCGGCGCACTGGCAAGCGCGGCGCTCCCCGCGTTCGCCGCCGCGACGGCGCTTCCGAACAAGGTCCTGCTCTATGCCCGCGCGCGTGGCGCACCGCAGGGCATGCGCGGCATGTGGTGGTACACCGGCACGTTGTGGGGCAAGCGGAGTCTCGACGCCGGTGTTGCGTTGTTCAAGGTGAACGGGTTCAGCTTCAACGTGACGGAAATGCAGTCCGACGGCGGCCTTGTCCAGGACATGCGCGAAGTCG
>JANODQ010000227.1:0-2068 GCA_031412775.1 Pirellulaceae bacterium
GCCACGACGCTTGAACAGATCCTGGTGCCTTGCGACTGACGCTAGACCTTTTTGCAGGAGACTCAGCGAAAGCGATCGACTGATTCGCCAGGCACGCAACCAAACTGCCCAAGATAAATGAAACGGTAACCCGAAACGAAAACAGCCGCAACAATAATTGTGCGGCTGATTTTTGTAGTCCGACGTTTAAGTTCATACAGATCACTCGTCGTACAATTAAGCCTTCTCGTTCAAACCCCATGCGGCGATCAGCGTGTCTGCGCCTGGCGTGAGCTTCCGAAGCTTCACAATGATTGCAGCTTTTTCAGTCTTGGAGGCCTTCTTTGACTTCTCAGCCAACTTAGTAACTTTTTTTGCACGTGATTTTCGTCGTCGAAGTTCTCGTTGGCGCTCTGTTCCTGCCATTGTCTCTCAAATCCTGTATTGTTGTATTAAATCTCCCGACGATCACCGCTTGGCGGCACAGTCGTTTCGGGATAAACCTCACTTGACTATTTCTAAATTACCTCTGACCGATCAAAACGTCAACGAGATCGACCTTGAGATTATTTCGGTCACCTCCAATTCGAACTGTTTTTAAGGATAAATGCCTCATGGAAACCGTTTTTTCAAAAATCATTCACCGGGAAATTCCAGCAACAATCGTTTATGAAGATGATTTGAGCCTCGCGTTTTTGGACATTTACCCCAAAGCTCCAGTTCATGTGCTCATCATTCCCAAAAAGCCGATCGAATCTTTGGAGCATGTCCAGGAGGAAGATCTCCCGCTGGTCGCGCACCTGTTTGCGGTGGTTAAGAAAGTGGCGGCGATCTCTGGAGTCGCCGATTCTGGCTATCGAATCGCGATCAACTGTGGCAAAGAAGGTGGGCAAGAAGTCCCGCACTTGCACCTACACCTCATGGGCGGAATGCAGCTTTAGGTATCCAAGTAACGCGTATCTCAAAGACGCGAGACATTAGCGTCTCGCAAAGACGCAGCTGCATTTAAGCTATAAGAAAGCCAAGTTTAGCCGCAAAGCCTAAAGCTTCTTATCCAAAGCGAGTTGATGGAAGAAGTGCGGAATCGAATCTTGATTTTTCAACAGCCAATCGATGTTCGGTTCGCCGCTCATGGCTTTGGCGATGGCTTTTGTAGTGGCTTCGCGATTCACTTTGAACAGAAGCTCTGGATCGTAGTCCGCATCGACAATCGACGGTTCAAGCCAAACGCTGACGATGATTCCAAGCTCTTCTGCTTTGCTCTTGGGGATGTGTCCCGCTCGAACAGCGTCAAGAACTCCGTGTGCGATCGCTGCTTGAACAGTTCCCATCAAAATGTTCGTGTACTTCGCACTGTTGACGGTGACCTTGCTGACCATCACCGTCGCGGGTTTAACCATGACATCGCTGTTGAGAATCGCGAAAACTTTTGTATGCCCTTTCACTTGATTGCCGATCAGGTTGGCAATAGCGTGGCCTACGGGTCCGTCGAGCTCACCAATGATGACTTCGGGTTCCGCCGCTGACCAAACCGGTGTGTCCTCGACAAGGGCTTCTCCACATCGCAGCAAGATTCTTCCGGTGACGTTCTTGTTCGATTTTTTACGAGGCTTCTTTGCAGAAGCAGCTTTCTTCTTTGCCATGTTTTATTTGTCAGTTAAGGTTTCGGATACAAAAGTAAGAATATAAGACTTCGACATGCACTGCGAACACCATACGCTGCGAATATTAAGCTGGGCTGGGAGCCGCATGAAGTTCTGGATGCAGATAGATAAACGACTTCCCAAGTCTTCCACCGTAATTACCAGCAGATATGCGTACAAGTCCCTTGGTGTTGACGGATGCGTTGATCGACGCATAGGTTGCTTGCCGAACAGCCTCCAAGTCGCGGCCGTTGATGATGATTTCCATAATCGATGTAACGCCGTCAGGGACTTTGGAAGCGCTACCGAGTTTGTCTTTGAGTGTAGGACAAAACTCGGCGTAGGTTCCCGCGATCAAAAACTTATAACTGCTCCCGGCCTTGCTTCCGCTAGCGGCAACACCACCGGGAAACTCATCGTGGTGTCCAACCGCGTCATCGCGCCCG
>JANODQ010000228.1:0-1758 GCA_031412775.1 Pirellulaceae bacterium
GTGAATTTGAGGTTTGGAACACAGAAAATGCGAACGTTGCGTTGGCATCCTACGGAAGCAAAGCCGAGGGAGCGCGCTCAGCGACAGCTGAGGACTTTCCAGATGCATATGGCCCTCAGCATTGTATCGACGGAAAACAGGGTGAGCAGTGGTTTATAGGAACCCCAGCGGTGCTGTCGATAACCCTTCCGCAACCCGAGATGGTACAACGGATTCATTTTTCCAATTCAAAAGGCCGTGAACTGGATGAAAGCAAGGTTAGAGGGGCAACGCCTTGTGAGTATGATGTTCAAGTGTCGCTCGACGGACTGCAATGGTCGACGGTTGCAAGCAGCGAAGGACGCGAACCTTGGACCGCTGCACATGGAATTCAACGAACAAGAAGAAGCGTGATAACTGACGATGAAGAGCGTCAACTACAACGTTTTGACCGAGACATAAATGATTTACAAACACAAATCGTGCAAATCCCCAAGCTACAACAAGTATGGGCGGGCAACTTCACACAGCCAACTGAGCCTACCTTTGTGCAGCTTGGCGGCGATCCGACGAAGCCCACTGAAGTTGTGTTACCTTCAAGTTTGAACGTGCTTGATCAGGTAGCTCAAGCGTACGAATTACCAAGCGATGCACCGGAGTCACAACGCCGTCTCGAACTCGCAAAATGGATCGCAAGCGACTCAAACCCGCTTACGGCACGTGTTCTTGCAAATCGGGTTTGGCAGTACCATTTCGGAACTGGAATCGTTGATACACCGAGTGATTTCGGCTTTCTAGGAAGCCAGCCAACACATCCAGCATTGCTCGATTTCCTTGCAAGCAAGCTCATCAGTTATGAATGGCGTCTGAAACCATTGCACCGCGAAATTCTTCTGTCGCAAACCTATCTTCAAAGCTCCAGCTTTCGTGAGTCGGCCTCAAAGTTAGACAAAGATGCAAGGTTACTCTGGCGATTCCCACCAAGGCGTCTATCTGCAGAAGAGCTCCGCGACACCATTCTGATGGCAGCAGGTAAACTGCAACTCGAACCCGCAGGCGGACCTGGGTTTAGGTTATATCGATTTACGCAAAACAATGTTTGCACTTACTTTCCATTGGATGTTCATGGCCCGGAAACTTATCGGCGATCCGTTTATCATCAGAATGCTCGGGCAAGTGTTGTTGACGTTTTAAGTGAATTCGATCTTCCAGATAATGCTTTCGCCGCCCCCAAACGCGCTAACACAACAACCCCCATGCAGGCACTCACAATGCTTAACCATAGCTTTACAATCGACATGGCAAACGCGCTAAGCGATCGATGCCGTAACCCATCGAATCCAGAAGCCGCAATTACCGCCGCTTATCGAACGGTATATCAGCGTCACCCCACCGAGGTTGAGATTGCTCTAGCAAGCGATTTTGTAGCAATGAATGGTTTCGAGAATTTCTGTCGCGTCCTACTCAATACGAGCGAGCTAATCTACGTCGATTAGATGCTTATAAAATTGTTAGTATTGAAGTATCACGACAAGTGAATATCGAAAATCCATTTACAGGAATTGCGACAGGTGAGCTGCGATTGCACTTTCGGTTAGCAAAATGCTAAAAGTCGTACCTGCGATCATCTTCAACGAAAGAGATAATGATGTTCCAAAATGTTCCTAGAGTAATCGCCGATGGCCCCCTTTCTCACGCTGTCAGTGTGCTCCTAGAGGGGAAGGTTGAATTGCTACCATGGGAGCATTTGTTCGGCCAAAGAGATGAAAACGTTTCAGG
>JANODQ010000229.1:0-4022 GCA_031412775.1 Pirellulaceae bacterium
GAACCTCCGAGGCCAGGCTTGGAGCACTCGAACGATTGATACACCAAGAAGACTTCGATCCTACGCCTTGGCTCGGATGGATTGCAGCCGATAGAGATCGCACTGTTCGATATCGTGCCGTCAGTATGCTAGGCAGCCTGAACAGCAATGCGTCTCGAACCAAACTTCGGTTGCTTCTTGCACGCGAACGCGACGACGAGATCACTCGACATATTCAGCAGATTCTTCTGAGTGGTTCTAAAACTAGTGCCGTACGAACTACCTCTCAACGAACCACCAGACCTTAGGGTAAAGACCGTAGGCAAGACACATAAACAATAATGATCAGGGTCAGAGCCATGAACAACAGCAATCAACTTCGATTTATAGTTCGATCAAGAGCCGTATCTATCTTGAATGCCGCACTCAGCTTCGGTGCAACAGTTTGTTTTTTCAACGCGGCGACACTGGCTGCAGATAATACTCGATACGTGATCGAGGATGGTTGCTCGGTACACAGTGGCCCCGATGCCTCTCTTTACGCAACGCAAAAGCTTGCCAAGGGAGCGACCGTCGAGGTTTATCATGAAACTGCTGATGGATGGTCGGGTATTCGACCTCCGGCAGGAAGCTTTGACTGGGTTGCAGCGGAAGCAGGCCATCTCCTACCAGGCGGAAAGACGATGCAAATCGTTGGAAAACCAACTCCAGCTTGGATTGGAACCTATGAACCCATCGCACGAGACGCACTTAAATGGCAAATCGAATTAAAACCGACTCAAAAGGTAGTGGTCGTTGGCGAAGCGATTCAGCCTCAAAAGAATGCCGCCGATCGAACATGGTTCAAGATTCAACCTCCACAAGGTGAGTTTCGCTGGATTCAAACAGACAAGCTCGCATTAAAACCGCTTAGCGTGGATGAGTTATCCAACAATAGGTCTTCCAATGTGGTCCCGGCGACTGGGCGATCGGGCAACTTTGCGCCACGAGAAAACGACGAAATGTCTCAAGAGCGAGATATGGTCGTGCAAGCTGGAGCGCTCCAACGAACCAGTAGTTCTTCCGAGAACTACCCTTCAGTCGCACGTAAAACTGTTTCGCAAAACATCGCTCCGATCCCAGATGCGAACGCAATGAGATCGGATCTTCCAGACGCAGCAGAACTCCCTGCACCCCTAAAAAATATCCCCGCCGACAATGTGCCATTGAGCAAACCGCAAGCGCAAAACTCATCGCCACGCTCGCTACTAAATGGTTCTGGGCAAGCTATTGGAGATAACATCGTCGAAAGTTTTAATTCGGACGATCAGTCTTCGGGGATCATAATTGGTGAAGAATACTTTGATGGTCAAATCATTGATGGGCAAATAATCGAGGGTGACATGATTGAAGGCCAAATCATAGTCGGCGACGTTGTCGAAGGAGAGGTATTTTTCGAGAACGGATCCACTTGCTGCGATTCGTGCGGCGTTGCAAATGGTTGCGGTTGCGGTAACGGAAGCAACATGGATTCGATGCAGGGGTTTGCCAACCCCAAACTAAGAGTTCATCCTATCGGAAAGATTTTAGGACTTGTTGGTCTATCGATTGCCGAAGCTGAAATCGTGCAACCGGAATCAAGTTGTACGACTTGCGGGCCGGGTACACCGACTATGTCTTTCGGTTCTAGCCCACCAAATCCATCGCCACGCTTTAGCGAACGATTTCAGCATCTCCCACGTCCAGGAAGACGCATGCGAGCGGCCTTTGGGCCCGGCTGGATCGGAGACTCGGGATACTCCGATTCCGATTCCGAGTTCGCATCCGATGCGAGCTATTCAAACTCCAATCTCATAGGCAGCCGCCCATGGCATTCTCCAGTAATGTCTGGAGCTTTAATGTCTGGAGCTGGAATGTCTGGAGCTGGAGTGTCTGGTGCAGCACCGCCAAGACTCGATGCAAATCCTGTCTCGAGTATTTCGAACATTCAGAGCCGACCCAACTCCGATAGTCGAAAGCTATTCGGCTCGGCAGATATCGCCTTAGTAAGTAACGATGATCTTGATGCGCTTCACTTTTCGACACCAGAGATTCAACAGGCGATGCTGGATCTTTCCTCGATCGTCGCTCGACCGATGGACCAATGGTCTTTAATTGGTCCAATGAATCAAGCTAAAAACTGGATTGATAATGCCAACGATACGATCGCACGTGGTGAAGCAAGATTACTCTTGGATCGCATCGAAAGATTCGAAGGGCTTCGCCAACGATCGATGGGCGCAGCCGGGACCATGAACTCGGGGAATGTAACGTCTGGTCTTTCTGCGAATGCTCCAATCTCCTACGCAGGCTTTCAACGTCCCGTAAGCAGTATTGATGCCCCTGCTTCAACTCCGTCACCGAACGCGACGCCATTGGACCAAACTCGTAACCCGGATGGAACACCCGCTAGCGATGCTTCTGGCTGGCTAGTGGAAGTCTTCTCGCAACAACCTGGCCAACCGGAGTTCGCACTGACCGACGACGCCGGTGGTTTGATCGCCTATGTTGTCGCATCGCCTGGAATGAATCTTCGCCGGTATTTAAAGCAGCCTGTTGGAATCTACGGCGTCAAGGGCTATTTGCCAAATCTTTCAGCGCGGCAAATCACTGCCGAGCGAATTGTTCGCGTGCGATAGCTCGCTACGTTTTGTCTGGCGGTAGAGAGCGAGTTTTGTATCGCTTGGCCATGGCGGTGAGTTGAGCTTCGATTTCAGCGGCGGTGATACTGGTCATGGGGACGGCGATGGCATGACGTGGGCGATGGGTCGAAGTGCGACGGCCTTCCAGGACGCGATCGACTTCTTCTTCGAGTGCGACCAGCCACGCAGGAACATCGAGTCCCACCCCGGTCGGCTCTTTCGACATGAGATGAGCTTCTTGGACGAGCAAATCAAATGCGGGGCTGTGCGACATCCCGTTTTCCAGCCGCAGTTGCTTCATCGCTGGTTTGACTAAGGCTCGCATGCGATCAATCGTCATCGGAATTAAGAATCGTTCGCCAAGTCTATCTGCAACGGTCGGCATCTTCATCGCGTATTTTTCTTGGAGCTTGTTAAGCTGCGATAAGTACTGGTCCGCCTCGCGACCGACGCGTTCTGCTAAAGCCCTACGCCACTGCTGTGCGGTTTGATGACAACCACCTCGCACGAGGACTTCGTGAGCCCAAAAAACTGGCTTCAGATTCCAACTTACTCGATCATAGCGAACTCGCAATCGCAGGAAATCGAGAAGCATGTAGAGCATCTCGCCGCGATCGGATTGTGTCGTGGTGCTGTTATAGTCACGGTACTCGGTGTAGTGATCAATGACTCCTTCCAGGACGACGGACATCCAACGTTGAGCCTCATCGCGGTTGAGCGCACCAGCGTCGATCGCATCCAAGATTGGCTGTACAACGGCTTGGTCTCCTTGTTCACGAGCTCGATCAAGCCAATTGCCAACTCCCTGATGAAGGATCGCGCGGACATTCCCAAGCTTTAAAAACTGCTGTGTGAAAAGTCCCGAGCCATAGGTCTCAATGAAGCGGACGAGATTCTTCCAAGCGGTCGCATTGTCGATCGTTTCAAGAATGCTCAGCCGAAGCGTTCGCGAATGGGTTAGCCAACTATGGAGCATGACTTCCGTAAGCTGCTCGAGTAGAGGCATCAAATGGATGTTCTTCGGCTCTCGAGTATTTCCTTCTAAGAAAACTTCTAGCTCTTCAAGATGGACTTCGTTACTAGGTTGTTCCCAAGCGTAGGCGTTGCGAACCAAGCATCGCACCATCGATTCGTAAGCAATTTGAAACAGGTCATCAAACTCGGTTACGGCTCCGGCGCCGACGGGATTGTGGTGCTCCATATGACGCGCTGTATCGACCAGTTGGATGGCTTGATAAAGCAAGCCTTGTCGCGGTAACCATGTCAGCAGATGCGTTAAGCTTCTTCGTCGCAATCGGACACGATAGATTTCAATCGGGTCACCGCCGCGAGCGAGCGGCACATATAAAAGCTTTTCATCGCGAAGAACGGTAAGATACTGCG
>JANODQ010000230.1:0-5997 GCA_031412775.1 Pirellulaceae bacterium
GAGTACTTCGAGTTCACGAAGTCGCATCAAGGTTGGGTTGTCAGCCAAGAGCTTTGCCGTGTTGGCTTGGCTACGCATCGCCGCCGTTTCCTCGCGGCGGGCGATCAGGTTGGCCTCGGCTGCTTTCTTGGCTTCAGTCACTCGGTTCATCAGATCCTTCATATCGCCTGGCAGGATCACGTCCTTGATACCAACCGAACGAACCTCTAAACCTAGTACCGTTGCCTGCTCTCGGACTTGCTGTTCAAGTTCCTGAGCGACATCGTCCTTGCCAGTCAAAAAACTATCGAGTTCTCGACCACCGATCACTGCTCGCAAAGCCAACTGCACTTCACGGTACAACGACTGACGCACGTCACTGGCTGCCGAAACAGCTCGACGCGCATCCTTGATCACATAGGTTACCAGCGCGTTCATACGCAAAGTTACCTTGTCGAGCGTCATGATTTCCTGACCGCTAACGTCGATTTGTGCTTCTCGCATATCCAACTCGACCACACGGGCATCTGCCGCATCCTTCCAGAATGCGTACAAGCCCGGATCGAGTTGATCGACGTTTCGTCCGTCAACGAACAGGACGCCAACGCAATCGCGTTCGACTTTGCACACATCGAGCCAGCGAGTTGCCTCGTTGACGCGTACGATGGACTTCGGCTCATCATGCTCAAAGCGAGCCTTCCGAGCGTCGATCACTTCGATACGCACGTCGCGCGCTTCAAGCCAGTAGGCGTGAAGGCCTGGACCAAGGATGCGAGCAAATCGACCATCGATCCACACAAGGGCTCGCTGGTAGTCCTTCAAGTCGACGACTTCTGCTCGGCCCTTGAGTTGACCCGACTTCACGATCACATCAAGCTGATCATCGACCAGCCAAGGATCGCGCATGGATGCAACTCGAACTCGGATCTTGTTCCATGGGTCAACGATCCGATGCTTTCCAGCGCTAAGTAATCCCTTGAACTCGCCATCGCGAAACTTCAAGCCAACCTCGTAGCTACGGACCATAACTTTTTTTACTAACATTGGGATCGCCTCCTTTCGTGATGGCAAATAACCATTTGGTTCTCATTCGATTGAGTAGCAGGACGGGGTCAACACCATGCATGTTCGCTTAAATTGTTGGTAAAGTACGAATCAACGAATCGTATCAGTACTTATACTGGCTAAAACAAATTGGCCCCTACCGAGAGTGACTTGAGATGAAAGACCTGACGCCTCCCTTTGGTCGATGTTCACAAATGGCGAGAGAAGCTGTCGTTACGTGCCTATTGCTTGTAATGCAACTAGTCCCATTAACCGCCATTGCTCAGCAAATCGATGTAGGGATCGCATCGAAGTATCCGGGAGATCGAGGTATCGCATCCGATCCGCGTGTTGTGTTCGCTGAGAACTTTGAAGACAACTTCGACGACATCGCTTCACGATGGGACACTGTTCGCGACAAAGACATTATGTCGCTGACGAAGGAAGTTCCTCCGGGCAGCTCGGGACGCCAGTCATTGCTGATGTCACAGGTGGCTGAGAAAGGGACCGGTGGAGATCTTTATAGAGTGCTCGAAGGTGCGGATCGGCTTTATACACGAATGTATGTTCGCATCGCCGAAGATTGCGAGCCCATCCATCACTTTGGTACTTGCGTTGGCGGTAACTTCCCATCAACTCGATGGCCATCGGTGAATGCCGGCCAGCCGACGGATGGTGCTAAATCGTTCTGGTTAGGAATTGAGCCCTTCGGTGACGCTTGGCGATGGGACTACTACACGTATTGGTGTGAAATGCGTGGTAGTCCTCCGAAAGGGCAGACTTGGGGCAATTCATTCATCCACGACCCAAAGCTGTTGGTCCGGCGTGGTGAGTGGACTTGTATCGAGGTGATGGTGCAAATGAATGATGTTGGTCAATCGAATGGAGAACTCGCACTTTGGATCGACGGAACAAAGGTTAGCCATCTGGGCCCTGGATTCCCTGTCGGCAAGTGGGAGTTCGACAAATTCAAACCGGGCGTCGGTGGTGAAGGGGTCAAATGGAATCGCGAGACGGGAACTCGCGAGTACTTTTACACGCCTCCGGGTGGCAATCCCTTTGAAGGCTTTCGCTTTCGAACGGACAAGAATCTCAACATCAATTACGTGTGGCTTTATACGTACATTACCAAGGGTACGGCAGGGCATCTGAATCGAGTGTGGTTTGATGATGTCGTCGTGGCTCGAGAATACATTGGCCCCATCAACGCAGCCGTCAGATAGAACGACATCGCGTGAGAAACGCTTTTGGGCAACAAGTTGTTCGCTGATCGCAAACCTACGATGCGGAGAAGTACCTTGGCTGCTGAGCCGTGGGATGTCTACTGAGTTCTCGATGCAACCAAACCGTTTGGTATTGATCACCTCGATCCCTCGTATCGATCACAAATTTCAATGGCCTGCAGTTCAACTACAAAGCTCGTTAGTCTGCTGCCCGATTGGCGTCGAGTCGTCCGAGTCAGACTTCGTTCACTCGTTAGAGCGTTCGAATGCTTGTCGTACTTCTCTCGCCAAACAAGGCTGATCAAATCAAACAACCGTTGCCCGCCAGCTCTTGGTGGACGCTTTCGCGCCCGGAGTTGGTTTTTAGCCAACAGTTTCCCTGTTCAAGGGGGTGCGTCAGACGGGAGTCGAACCCGTGACCGTCAGTTTTCTAGACTGATGCTCTATCCACTGAGCTACTTCAATCGATGTCGTTTCTAGAGCCCGTGCACGGAACACGACGAACTAACTGCAAACTAGCAGAGACCGCCGCGCCGTCGGAACCACATCGACCGAACGCTTGCTTAAAAAGCAGGAACGCAGTGATTCGAACACTATTCATCGGTTTTGGAGACCGAGTCCGCTCCCAGGCGAACATTCCTGTAATATGAAGTCCTACGCTTGATCTACTTCGTTTGATCTTCTCCCACTTGTTCATTTTGTTGACTAACTGAGGTATAAGATACGGCTGCCTCGGTAAGGTTCGCGAAGTACTAATCGAAAGTGATCCGATATGAAACTAAAGGAAGAACTGCTTCGGATCGCCTCATGCTTTGACAAGTCAGATATTGACTATGCGCTATGTGGCGGACTGGCGGTAGTTGTTCATGGCTATCCTCGCTTGACGAAAGATATCGATTTGCTCATACGGCCTGAACAGCTTGAGGTCGCCAAGGAGCAACTTGCGAAGATCGATTACGATCTAGAAGCGGGTTTGTTCAAATTCAATGCTGGAACTAGCAATGAGAGTCTCATGTATCGAGTCTCGCGAGCAGTCGACACAGAAATGACAACTCTCGATTTAATGTTGGTCGCGCCCGTTTTCGAAAAAGTGTGGTCCGATCGGGAAATGATTCAACTGGGCGATCAACCGCTAAAAATTGTTTCTAAAGCAGGTTTGATTACCATGAAAGGTGTCGCTGGAAGACCGCAAGACTTAGCCGATATCGACGCGTTGCAGCAATTGGAAAATCTATGACCCACAATGCCCAGGAACCGCCAACGCAAATTGCCAAAACCCAATCACGAGGCGTCAGTTGCGATATGACTCCGGAAGCAATCCTTCGCCGTTTAGACATCGTTGACGAGTTGCGTGAATTCGCAAGAGATCTTCAGGAGGCAAAACGACTCGGTTCTGTTAAGCTGGACCAGGTGATAGCGAATGAAGTAAAAACGAGTTAGTATCAGACAGCTTCTAAGCATTTATACTTCTTGGACAGGATTGCTTGCCCAAGCGGTGTCTGATGCGAATTGATTTTGAAGTCTACCTCGATTTGATCTTTTTCCAAATCCTTCTTTGATCGCGCCAATCAATTTGCGTAGTCAGTGGTCTTAGCAACTTTTCATGGATGGTGGCTTTCCCGCGGATGATTCCTGGCAAGTGGAGCAGTTCCTCTTGGATGTCTGGGGCCAAGAGCAGTAGGCTCATGATCTGAGTCATGCGTGGCTGACTGATTCGGCCAAGTTCTGCAAGTTGCTTGAAACTTTCTACTTGTCCGGAATCGAGCATTGATTGCATCCGGCTTGCGAGAGCAACCAGTTTTGCAATCCTCGGGATGCGACCAATTTGGTCGGCATTCTCCTCTATGCAAACTTGTGCGGCTTCGCGACGCTTTTTGACTTCGGATTTAAACGTGAATTTGCGTTTGAGCGTGGTCATACAGATACCTCCGTGGTTTCGTCCACTCCTTCACCAGATAAAGATTGGATCGCTGATGCGTGAAAGGAAACGGATACAGACGTATCGCTCGGATCGTATTCAACCCGCTCCACGAGAACCCTGACGAGTTTCACTTGTTCTCGCATCGTAAGGGTGTGCCACATTTTTTCGAAGTCACCGAAAGCGGTTCGCACTTCTGCGTCCGCCAGTTTCATTACTTGCAACTTGCTCATTCGTGATCGTATTCCTTGGTGTTCCAATTCCGTTTTGGCGATTCGATCGTGGAGGTCGGCAAGACGCGATAGAGTCGGATCGTTTGGATTGGACATGGCCCCGATTCGTTGGATCTCAGCATGATCACGGGCCAACTGCTTCTTGTAATTCTGCACCTTTTCGCTGCAATAAAGCGAGTTCTGTTACCACCATCTTCCTGGATTGGTTTATTACGTCTCGCATTAATCCCTCATCTGTTGCGATGCATCGGATCTGGTCGATGACAGCCGATTCCAAATCTGCGGCAGGAAGCGACTTCGAGGGGCAACTGTCCCAACCATTTTTTATTGCTTTGAGGCATGTGTAATAGCGGTATCTTTTAGTACCTCGATTCGCCATCGTGTGAACCATCGCTTTGTTGCAAGCGCCGCAGTAGACCAAGCCTTTGAGTAACGCCCCGTACTTGTTCGTGAGTCCGTTTCCCTTGCCTCGTCCGTGGGCCTTCAGCATCTCTTGCACCGAGTCGAACGTCTTCTGGTCAATGATCGCCTCGTGTTCACCATCGAACATTAAGTCCTTATGCTTGATCTTGCCTGCGTAGATAGGATTGGTCAATATCTCGTGCAGTGCCGGCTTATCAAATGGCCTTCCACCACGTTGCGCGCCACTTTTCGTTTGCCACTGTTTGTTGCGCCACTCCCTTTCAGAAAGCTCCTGCACCACCGGCGTTAGCGATTCAAGCGTGAGATACAGACTGAACATTTCTCGAACCTGGAGAGCCTCATGAGCATTGATGACAAGCTTTGAGTTGGGAGTCGATCGATCCACGTCGTATCCAAGGACCGGGTGACCGCCGGCCCATTTTCCCTTGCGTCGTTGAGTCGCGATCTTGTCTCGTATTCGCTCGCCCGTGATTTCTCGTTCGAATTGTGCGAAGGACAGCAGAATGTTCAGCGTCAGTCTGCCCATCGAGTGCGTTGTATTGAACTGCTGGGTCACCGAGACAAATGAAGCATTGTATTTATCGAACGTCTCCATGATTCTGGAAAAGTCCATCAAAGAGCGACTCAGTCGATCTACTTTGTAGACAACAACGCAGTCGACTTTGCCCGCTTCGATGTCGGCAAGCAATCGATTCAGCGCAGGTCGATCTAGGCTACCACCGGAGAAACCGCCATCGTCATAGAGTTCCGGATTACAGAACCAACCCTCATGCTGTTGACTAACGATAAATGCTTCCGCCGATTCTCTCTGGGCGTGGAGTGAATTGAATTCAAGCTCGAGCCCTTCTTCACACGATTTGCGAGTATAAATAGCACAACGAATCGCGGGTTTGCTAATCGCTTTTGGGGTCTTGTTCATTTGGCACCCCCGAGCTTGAAGAACCGAAAGCCGTTCATGTGGCTCCCTGTAATGTCCTTGGCGATCGCGGAGAGGGTGTTGTACTTTTTGCCATCGAGCTCAAAGCCATCTGCAAGCACGATGACCTGTAGCACTTTGCCTTTATAGACGCGTTGGATACAGCTGCCTTTGAGTGGTAGACGCTTATCGCGCCCGATCTCGGCTGGAGAGATTCTAGCCCTTTCTTTAGGCAAGGTAGTAATCGAAGGCTTCCGGTTC
>JANODQ010000231.1:0-5485 GCA_031412775.1 Pirellulaceae bacterium
TTGGAACGATGGGTTGTCCGGTCTTTTTGTCGTGATTGAAGTTTCGAAGCATCCAGATTGAATCGTCCTGGATGACTCCGTCTGACAACAGAAAAATCGCGTCGGGTGCCATCTTCACCGCCTTGGCGAGAGCTGAACGGGGAAACGTACCGCGCCCGAGTATCAGACTTTCGATCCACCGTTGAGTTCGCTGCAATGTTTTCGGATCGTTGACGAGGTAATTCTTAGACGCACTTTGATTGAAGACCGGGTGATCGGTTTCGTCAAAGCAGATCACAAAGAATTCTGTATCTGACATCAGCTCATGCAAAGATCGCATCAACTCAAAAGTCGCCAGTCGCCATCTTGAACCAGTCATGCTCCGCGAGCTATCCACGACGAATACAAACTTCTTTCCGGCGACTGCAGTTCCAAAGAACGTAGTTTGCGACGTATGCGATTTATTCTCGGTATCGCTTTTTCCAGATGATGAGGAAGTTGCGATTTCAGTGCCCGCCTGACTTTTTCCGTTTCTTCCCCCTTTCGCAGTTCCTTGTTGATTGCCACCACCTTTCGAGAATGTGACTGTCGATACGTTTTCCAAATTTGACACGACCGAATACAAGTCTTGCGGCAATCGAAGGGACGTTTCCAGTTCGAGAGTCGATGCGTTAGGCTGCATTACAAGCTCCGCAACGGACGAGATGGGGGCTGTTAAAGCTGGCTCCGGTAATTTCAACTCGTCATCATCGACACTTGGCGAGGTAGACTCCATCGCCGACGAAAACTCGAATAGACGATCGTCGGTGAAAGTCGATCGATCCGCGTTTTCAAAATGAAGCATGAGCGTCGCATCAGAATCCATCGCACTCCCAATGGTTAGCAAAGCCAACACGAGCAGCATCGCGAGATGGATAACGCAGCTAAGTGACCAAATGATCCAAGAACTCATTTTACATGCATAGCTTTCCAATTCGTCGTACAACCAACTTACTTTGGTTTCGGTACATAACGATAGGTACCAAGGTTCTGCTGGGCAATGGTCTTCATCAATTGTTGGGCTTCGGGCTTGTCAGTGTAGAAACAAACCGAATGGATAGGAACACGCGTTTGTGGACCTGAGATAAAGTCGTCGACAAGATTAACTTTGCGAATTTTTGGAGCGAGATCCACGGTCGTCTCGCCGTCAAAGAGGAGAAAAATTCCATCCGGGTCCATTTCGATTGCTCTTTCAATTACCTCCGCAGGATGTTTACCACCTTGGGTCTTCACTCGATCCATCCACACGATAGTTTTTTGAATATTTTCAGGGGTTGCATAGACCGGGAAGCTTTCTTCGTTTTTACCACTGAGCTTCATTCCTTCGATTTCATCACCGAAGAAGAAAATGTAGAACCGCTGCTTGGGCTTCATGGAGGAAAGGGAACGAATAATTTCTTCTTTCGCGGCTTCAAAGGCGCCTCCTTTCATGCTTCCTGACCGATCGACGACGTAGCAGAACGTATTACCGGCTGCACTAGTACCAAAAAATTTTGCGACGGCCATCGAAGAAACGGAGCTCATCTTGGATCCGATCGCTTCGCCTACCGCTTCTCCTACAGAACTACTCGGCATCGAAGCTCCAGGACCCGGTCCAACTCCTGCCACCGAAGTTGGAAGGGACATAGAACTCGAGGAAATCGAGGCAAGGGCAGTCGCAACTGATGGAAGGTCCGGCGTAGATAAGGCAGTTGTTTCAACTTCGGGCGTTTCGGATGGCGGCAATTCGACGGGGCTCTCCATCGATACCATTTCGGTATCGATAGGTGAAGCAACAATCGCCATCGGTTCGGTTGTTGTCGCCAATCTGATGACGTAGGCTGACATCACTGCGACCACGATGAAATGGGCACCCGTGCTAAACAAAAAAGCCGGCGTCAACCAAAGTTGATTTTTGAGAAGAGAGACCGGCGTTTTCGGTTGAACTACCGTGAGTTGTATCGACTCTGGAAACTCAACGAGCGTTGTGTCAGTGTGCTCTCTTGATTCAAAGTGTTCTTCCATTAAGAATTCGTCAACCACACATTCGTCCGTGAAGATTTCGTCACTTATCAGGTCATTGTCTAATGAGCTTTCATCCAAGCTTTGGCCAACAAGGGCCAAATGCTCTCGGTCCATCGCGGCCTGCAAAATGCTTTCCCAAGGTGACACCTTTTTTTGAACCGTATCGACTTTTTGAATGGTATCGACGCGACTTGCGTCCTCAACAGAATCCGAGGCGTCCGAAAGAGTCGGAGGGGTGCCGTCGTACAAGGCGTCAACAATTATGGGCGGGTCTGTTTGGGGATCATGAGAATCCGCACCAATTGAATTTCTTAGGAAATGAGTGCCAGCGTTGTCCACGAGAGAGTGATACTGGTCCAACCAGTGCTGCAACCGACTCGTATTGCCTTCTTCCGCATCTCCAAGTGCTGCCTGAAGATCGATTCGTGCAGCGTGAATCCGAGCGGCTTCCTCGCGGAACTGGAGAGATTCCAAAGCTAGCCTGCCGCGTTGGACGATGGCTTCTGTCGTGAGCGTGGGTTCGGTGTTTAAATCTGCCATGGAAACTCCGATTCGAGAAAACTGCCCTGCATATTGTGAAGATATCCTATTCGAACGGTCAAGTAAAAATTTACCATTTGCCCATGGTTAGTTGGAGATTGATATTGGCCGGAACGACTTCAATCCCCTATTTTCCAATTTGAGTTTCCAGCCGAGAACTCCATTGGAGCCAAAAACGTGATCGATCTATCCATTCAAAATATGCCGAAGTCGCGCGTGCTACGACCTGTTTCATTAGCGACATTGATGATTTATCTGCTGAAACTGGCTTCTTGTGTTGCGTTTGCACAAGAAGCGAAAACTCCAGCAACGGCGGTGAGTCAAGCTAAGGCCAGTCGTAACGCCGCATTGACGCTTCCTAGCGATGCTGGCCAGTATTGGATGGAATATGACTTACGCCCTTACACTAGCCGTTTGAAGAACGTCGACAGGCCGCAGCAAGCCTTGCTCGACTGGATCCTTCGCGACACGGGAACCGATGTTTGGTTCAACGAGCCTGCCGGTGTGCTGACAGCAGATCGATCCACTCTGCGTGTTTATCACAACGAGGGAATGCAAAAAACCGTCCAACAAGTTTACGAGAAATTTGTTAACGGGACCAGCGAGCCACAAACGTTTGCCCTTCGAATCATCATGATTGGAAGCCCAGCGTGGCGACAACGGGCGATGGGATGGATGAAACCGGTGGAGGTCCAAGCACCCGGCGTGAGCGCCTGGTTGCTCACCAAAGAAAACTCCGCACTGCTTGGAGCTCTCATTCGCAGTCGAAACGACGTGGTCGAAACAGCTTTACCACAAATCACGCTGTTCAACGGACAATCCAGCAACATCGAACAGTTAAGATCTCGTAATTACGTTCGTGAATACACGCGACAGGAACAACCCTATCCGGTGTACATCCCGGTATCAGATGAAATCCAAGAAGGTTATAAGCTGCAATTTAGTCCGTTGCTTAGTACCGACATGCGAGCGATGGATGTCTCGCTGAAATGTTCAATCGATCAAGTTGAACGGCTAAATAATGTTCCGATCGATCTCCCAGCAGCCAATGGAACCATGACAACGGCGCAGATTAACGTTCCGCAATTGGTCTCCTGGCGAATGCATGAACGTTTCCGATGGCCAACAGACCAAGTACTGATGCTCTCATGCGGAGTGATCGCCGCACCCAACAATAGTGCTGCTCCTAACTCACTCTTTGGAAGCCCTGCAATGGCTGCTAGCAACGGAATACTTGGCATTGGAAAACTACTTCCCAATGCGGCAGGAACACGGTCCGATGCGCTTCTTGTGATGGAATACATCGGGCCCGCTGCGACGAATTTGACAGCCACGCCAACTAATCAGAATGCGAGCGTCGGTAGCGTGGGCGTTCCCGCACCCATTGCAACGAACCCCAATACATCGAGCCCAATCTCTCGAGGCCGCTACTAAACGCGTTCGCGCAAGTACTTTCGGTTAATTTGCCATTGGGCTACAGCCTGGTGAATTGTGGTACATTCGAAACCCGCGGCTGTTTCTTCAGGACCGAAGAGTTGTTCCATTGGAAGGTGTTAAAAAGGGCATTTTTCCTGAGCCGTAGGCGCTAGCCTCGGGTGCCGTGTGGCAAATTGTGGCAAGGACGTAACCCGTTGCAAACGCCAACGGCTCAAGTTTCAACCACCTAGTTCCTTTCCCTGTTGTTGATAGGGTTGGGATTTGAGAGTAACCTTGCGTGCTACCTTGGGGGCCTGGTTCGAATTGGATTCTTGTTGTCCTGAAAACAATCTATGCTATTGCCGACTGCCTTAAAAATCATCGATGCTCGTTACTTGCAGATAAGCTGGTCAGATGGTCAAGTCTTGCACACGTCGATCAGCGCACTGCGAAAAGCTTGCCCGTGTGCAACTTGCAAGGAAAAGCATAAGCCGATGGTTGATTTGGTCTCGCAGAAAAAGACGGTCAAGCTGTCTTTGCCGACCCTGACTGCGGCTGAGACTAAGCCGCTAACCATCAGTCACATGAAGCCTGTCGGAAATTATGCTTATAAGATCGATTTTTCTGACGGGCATTCCTCTGGACTATTTACAATGGAATTGTTGAGAGAAACAGGAGTGGCTGTCGAACCGGAGTCGGTTAGCCCCGAGCTGCGTTCCTGATTGGCTTTCCAGATTCATTTGTTCTGCCTTGTTTTACCTGGCTACTGATTGGTCAGGTTTGATTGCGTCGATGACCATTCCCAAGCATCACTTCCACTCGCCATTGAACCAGGGTTCTTACCATGGCCTTCGTCCCGCTGGCTTACAGGCGGACGCGCAGGTTGCTGAAGCTTCCATCCCCGCCCGCAGTATTATCGGCTGGCGAGAGTGGGTTGCGCTTCCGATGCTTGGGATCGTGCGACTCGATGCGAAAATTGATACGGGGGCTCGCAGCAGTTCGTTGGACGTTCATTCAATTGAAGAGTTTAAAAAGAACAAGCATACTTGGGTTCGATTTCGCATATTGGATGACATCGATTTGTCGATGTCGGGAAGACTCGTTGAAGCGAAACTGGTCGAGTACCGAAATGTCCGGGCATCAAGCGGGCATGTCATGCGACGACCTGTGATTCTCACGGAGCTGTCCATTGGGCATCACTCTTGGGAGGTCGAGCTTACATTGAGCAATCGCCAAAGTATGGGATATCGAATGCTGGTTGGTCGGCTCGCCATCGAGGAGCGATTCCTTGTCGACGCATCGCGAAGCCATCTTTCGGGGCCTCAATTGAATTGTTCTACTACGCAACTCTAGGAATTAAAGCGAAAGCTTGAAAGCTGGGGAGTAAGAGCGGTGGCGCGGTCACGTCCGCCGAACCACCGCTGCGAACTTAGCTCGAAAATATCGCTTTAGAAAGCCTAGCAAGTATCTTCCGATCAAACAGGCTAGGCAAAACAAGCTGACCTTA
>JANODQ010000232.1:0-3989 GCA_031412775.1 Pirellulaceae bacterium
ATCTCGTACTCTTTCCAGCCAATGATCGACTCTTCGATCAAAACTTCCGTAACCGGAGACTGAGTCAGTCCATTTTCGACAAGATTATCAAAGTCGTCGCGGTTGTAAGCGATCGCCGAACCGCTACCGCCCATGGTAAAACTAGGGCGAACAACGCACGGAAGGCCTACATCCGCGAGGACTCGTCGCGCGTCTTGAATGGTTTGGACCGTTTCGCCTCGGCACACTTCCTGGCCGATCTTTTCCATTGCTTCTTTAAATTCTTTACGACCTTCGGCTTTTTGAATGACATCTGGCCGAGCCCCGATCATTTCGACGTTGTACTTTTTGAGTATTCCGTGCTTGTCGAGGTCCATTGCGATATTGAGTGCAGTTTGGCCGCCGAGAGTCGGGAGAATAACATCGGGGCGTTCGCGTTCAATAACTTTCTCAACGAATTCCCATGTGAGCGGCTCGATGTACGTGCGATCAGCCGTTCCCGGATCGGTCATAATGGTAGCCGGGTTGCTGTTTACCAAAACTACTTGGTAGCCTTCCTCACGTAACGCTTTGCAAGCCTGCGTTCCGGAATAGTCGAATTCGCATGCTTGTCCGATAACGATCGGGCCGGAACCAATCAGAAGAATTTTTTTGATGTCGGTACGACGCGGCACGAAAGAACCTATTTTCCTTGGAGTTTCTCTTCATAATACTAAAAATCGTGCTCTGAAAGCCGTGTTAAGTATGGCTTTCTCGCACGTTCGTTCCAGGGAATGAACGTCTCCCCTTAAAATGCAAAACTTACCACATCTTAGGGTAGTTCTTCTAGGGGACTGAGACCTGTAAAAGAGTCAGCAGAGAGCTCGAAGCGAGGCCGAAAAAGGCTGCGACTGATTGCTGATCTAAATCAAATAGTCTGACACAGGTTCGAAATACGAGCGGCCAATATCGCTCGAAGGCCTCAATACAGCGGAAACCCGTCATCGGAATTGAAGTAGTGTCGTTGCGACTAAGCAAGTCGATGAATCGAACGGCCGGCTGAGAAAATTCAGTCGTCGTTTGAAGTCGTTGTTCAGGTTGCGTATGCGGACGGGACATCGGTCCCATCCTACAATTGGTTTGCTTGGGCCGCTCGCGTTATGCAACTCAACGACAATCGTTTGGTCGAGAGTGAACTGCGAAGGGATTGGAGTCAATCAAGTGAGATGCCTCTCGAAACTCAAGCCAGCAGCAACTATCGCGCTGGGACAGGCATCACGTTTTCAGCACCGCTTCCAAACACTTGAGTAGGTGTTCGAAAGCCAGGCATCCCTTGACCTTCATAGGATTCGTATCCCATTGTTGTCGAAGGACCGCAGTTGCTGCATCCATCTGCAACCATTGGGCCGCTCATCATCGGAGGTGCTGCACAAGCTCCGCTTGCACAAGGTGCACCGACGTCGCTACCACCGCGAATTGCATTACACATCCGCGAGAAGATGCCCGTACGGGAGCTTCCACAGTTTTGACCGATGTTACAACCGGTAAAAGAGACCAAAACCAAAACAACGATAAAGCTAGAACGTTTCATCACAAAGGCTCCTAAAATAGTTTGCAACCGCTAAAGTCGCTTGTTTGACGCACAAACCTACAACACGATTTGTGAGGTGCAAATGAAACATGTTGAAAATTTTCAACACTTCTTCTCAAGTTTGGCTTCATGTCTCTATATGCATGTTAAAGTAGAGAGGTTTAGAAAGCCTACTTAGAGGTTGACGCTCAGATTCCTTTCCAAAGTCGGTACGGATAATTCGGTATGGATATTATCGAAGCCTTCGTGGATGTTGCAAAAAGTGCACGACGGAATCAAAGCCGCGGGATAATCGAGTCAATCAGTTTATTAAATAACACATCAAGTTCATCCTTCCGTCCGCAGAAACTTATGTCGCTTTTCGCTCGTCCTGGCCTGAACCCGATAATTGCAGTGACTACTAAAGTTGTTCTGCCTCTTTCGTTGATCATGTTTGTTGTTGCCCTTTCAATTGGCACCATCGCAGCCGAGAGCAACGCGACATCCTCATCAGTTGCCCCGACGCTTTCCATTACTCAAGCGGTTTGTGTTGAATCACCGCAGAGCTTTGGTGGTGATGTGTGGGAATTGAGTACACGCCATCTTGGGTGTGTTGACAGCCGAAGGTCAGGCTGTCTAGATAATCTACAAGCATCGCGTTGGACCGGACGAGGATGGGCCAGCTCTACAGTAAACGAAGCACTATCAAAGTCTCCTAGGGCGACGATCGCTCCTCGAACAATACTTTATGTTCATGGAAATTGGATGGAGCGTGACAATGCAAGAGAAAGAGTTAATATCGTAGATCGCTATTTAGCGAGACGCGCGACAGAGCCTTACCGAATCGTGATGTTGTCCTGGCCAAGCGAACGGAATCAGCCAGTTTTAAAGGACATCCGTTCCAATGCAGCGATGTCTGATGCGAATTCAGTGATCGTCGCCGAGTTACTTCGATCGCTTTCGGAGTTGCCGACTCAAGTATCGCTGCTCGGATTCTCACTCGGCGCTCGGTCAGTTACTGGCGGATTGCACATCGATGCACAAAATCCAGTTCCACATCCGAGCTACCGAGTGAGCTTGGTTGCCCCGGCTGTGGATAAGAATTGGTTGCAACCCGGGGGCAAGGAATCACTGGCACTTACTCACGTCGAACGAATGGTGAACCTGTATAACTCCAAAGATCCGATTCTGAGAAGATTCCGCTTTATCGATTCCGTTGCGAGACCAATCGCTGGCGGCTTCACCGGGTTCGAAGGCCTCTCAACGGCTCGTTCTACCGTACCTCTTGAAAACAATCCCCTCATTCGACAATACGACTGCGGCGGCTCAATCGGAGCAACTCACAGCGAGAGAAGCTACTACGGCGAGTGTCCCTACTTCTGTATCGCTCTCGATAATTTGCTTGGCAAATAGCAACTATGCGGCTACCGAACGATTGTCGTTTCGAGCGGGCTCAGGCTTGATTGCTGTTGCCGCTCCTGCTGCCGACTTGGACGCCGCAGCTGAACGTTGCCACAGCTCGGCTATCTCGCTCAAAAGCGATACTTTGGATGTTTGGCGAAACGGGCTGTCCGTTGGCAGTCCGGCCATGAGAGCTCGATGTGCTTTGCCGAGATTGTGATAAGGAATACTTGGAAACAAGTGGTGTGTTGCATGATATCGAGTACCTACTGGCCCCCAAAGTTCGGTAATCCAGGGACGATACGGGTAGTCGCACGAATCCAGTAATTGCTCCTGGAAAGTAATCTCGCTCCCAGTACCGGTCCAACGATGCGCGCCAAGAGTACGAACATTGTTAAGTATCAGTAGGCCAAGACTTACCGTGTAAGCTTGAAGCCACATCGGATCGTATGGGATCCCTCTTATCGGATTACGCAGAGCGATGAACATACACACAGCAAAACATCCGAGCTCTTGTATGAACCGTATCCGGTGGACTGCAGGGCTCGCATCAGGACGGTAGTAAGTGATGTCCATCACCATCGACGACGCACGGTGGAAGGTCCATGTTCGAATGGACGGAAAAAACCAACACATCGGCGTGATGACCGCAAATCGAAGGTAACCAACAATAGGCGTTACGAGTGTCAATAGCATATAAATGACAATCACCCGTGGCGGTTGGTGACTCAAGTTTAGATACTCACCATCTTCATCGGTGCCATAACTTTTGCGTCGATGATGGTCCACGTGCGGATAGTACATGTAAGAGGGGATCAGAAACGGAATACCGCAAAGTAGGTTCCAAGTAATCCGAAATGCCTTATATCCATCGCGAGGCAAATGAACCAACTCGTGCGTGAACATGACCGATCGCAAGAACAGAAGAACCGTTGCCGCATACAAGAACCCTTTCACAGTCCAGGCTGTTACCGTTGACGCACCGCCAAGCCATCTGGGGCTTTCAAGTAATAGCGAAAAGCAAAGGTGACCAATGAGGATGCTGCACAAAAAATCAGTC
>JANODQ010000233.1:0-10348 GCA_031412775.1 Pirellulaceae bacterium
TTGGTCCTGCTTCAACGCAAGGTGCTTCTTTTATGCAAAATCGATCCGGTATTATTACACGACTGGTCGTGGTCGTTGCTATTAGTTTTCTGTTTGACAATTCAACATTCAAAGAATCCATCGCGGCTGATGGCAAGAAAAAAATTGTGATGATTGCCGGCGCTGCTAGTCACAAATATGGAGACCACGAACACTACGCTGGTTGTCGTCTGCTTGCTGACATAATTCATGCCAGCAACGTGAATGCGAAATGCGAAATTGTCCGCAACGGTTGGCCTGAGGACGATTCGATTCTCGATGATGCGGATACGATTGTCATTTACGCCGACGGTGGTGATCGTCATCCAGCCTACAAGCACATGGACAGCCTGCGAAAGCAAATGAATCGCGGCGCAGGATTGGTTTGTTTGCATTACGGAGTCGAATTCCCCAAGGATGAACGCGGTACTGAATTCAAAACATTTTTAGGGGGCTATTTCGAGCCGTTTTGGTCGGTCAATCCACACTGGGTTGCCGAATTTAAAACGCTTCCAAGTCACCCCATCACATCAGGTGTCTCGCCATTTGCCACTAATGATGAATGGTACTTTCACATGCGGTTTGTCGATCAGATGAAAGGTGTCACGCCAATCCTGACGGCGATTGCTCCCGATTCAACAATGAGTCGTCCTGATGGGCTTCACAGCGGTAATCCTGATGCAAGAAAGGCCGTCGCAGCGAAAGAGCCTCAGCACGTCGCATGGGCCTTTGATCGTCCCAATGGTGGTCGCTCGTTCGGCTTCACAGGAGGACACTACCACTGGAATTGGGGGCGGCCTGAGATGCAAAGGTTAGTCACCAATGCGATTGTTTGGTCGGCGAAAGGCGTTGTTCCCAAGGGTGGATTAGCGACCGTTCCAGCAGGAATTGAAAAGCTGAAAGAGAACCAAGACGAAAAAATCCCGAACAACTTTAATGCCGAAAAAATTGAGCAAGAGTTTGCTTTAGGGAAACCCACGCCGGTAGCCACCAAAGCAGTGGGACCGAAGGCGACCAACAACCCAAATCTTCTCTATTTATCTCCTGTAATTAATACAAAATCTTCACGACATTCTATCGACGTCGAAGCGAATCTTAATGGTGCGAAGTCTCTTTTCTTGGTCGCAACCGATGCAGGTGATGGCTACGCAGCAGATTGGGCGAATTGGATGAATCCCACTTTTATAACGCGGGACAAGAAGATCTCCGCCTTGGATCTTGATTGGGTACAAGTTTCTTCTGGCTGGGGAAAAGTTGGCAAGAATAAGAATGCTAGTGGTGCGCCGCTGACTGTTCGCGGAAAAGATGCGGGACAGGGTATCGGAACACATGCCAATAGTGTCATTGAATATCGAGTACCTGAAGGTGCTGAAAAATTTGAAGTAACTTGTGCTCTAGATACAGGCGGAACATCACAAGGCGGTGCGTCTTCGGTTCGATTCGCGATCTACAAGGACTCGCTCTCAACCGATGCATTGACAATCGATGCTTCACTTGGTGACCAGCGGTCGGTCGAGAATGCAGTGGCCGGCTTGGACACTTACCCTGGCGTCGAAGCAACACTCGCGGCTTCCGAACCGACCCTGAAGAGCCTCACCAATATTGATATCGATCATCGCGGTCGCATCTGGGTCTGTGAAGTCGTTAATTATCGCAAGCATAAAGAAGATCGCCCCGAAGGAGATCGCATTCTTATCTTGGAAGATACAGACCACGATGGAGTCACCGACACCAGCAAAGTCTTCTATCAAGGCCGAGATATCGACTCGGCTCTCGGCATTTGCGTTTTGGGCAATCGAGTGCTTGTTAGCGTCGCTCCGAATGTGATTGAATTCATCGATACTAACGGCGACGATATTCCTGATAGCAAAAAAGCGGTCTTTACTAACACGGGAACTCCCCAGCACGATCACTCGGTTCACAGTTTTGTTTTCGGGCCCGATGGCAAACTCTACTTCAACTTTGGGAATACGGGCAAGCAGCTTTGCGATGCAGCAGGGAAACCTGTCAAGGATCGCTGGGGCCGAGACATCAATGACTCGGGAAAGCCTTACCGACAAGGAATGCTCTTTCGATGCAACGAAGACTTTTCTGATATGGAAGTCGTCGGAAATAATTTCCGAAATAACTACGAAGCAACCGTCGATTCGAATGGCGCGCTTTGGCAATCCGATAATGACGACGATGGTAATCGAGCGACTCGCATCAACTTTGTCATGGAGTTTGGTAACTATGGATACACCGATGAAATCACCGGTGCTGGTTGGCAAAGCGAACGAACCGGTTGGGAAAGCGCGATTCCGCAACGACATTGGCACCTGAACGATCCCGGAGTTGTTCCAACGATGTACATCACCGGTGCTGGCTCGCCAACAGGGATCGCAACCTACGAGGGGCGACTGCTTCCGGAAGTGTTTTGGGACCAAATCATTCACTGCGACGCAGGACCGAACGTTGTTCGTGCTTATCCAACAAAAGCCGATGGGGCTGGGTACTCAGCAACGGTGGAAAACGTCGTAGAAGGCTCACGCGACCGTTGGTTCAGACCAGCCGATGTTTGCGTTGCCCCGGATGGTTCGTTGTTTGTAAGCGATTGGTACGACCCAGGCGTCGGCGGACACGCGATGGCGGACACTGAACGAGGTCGGCTGTTCCGCATCGCGCCTCCAAACACAAAATACAATGTACCCAAGTATGACTTCGCAAAACTGGATGACAGCTTGGAAGCGATGAGAAATCCTTGTACTTCAGTAAGGTACATGGCTTGGCACGCTTTAAAGAAGATGGGCAAATCGGCTGAGCCAGGTTTAGCGAAACTAGCCAAAGACACCAATCCGCGACTGCGAGCACGATCGCTATGGCTGCTTAGTAAAATGCCAGAAATCGCCAACAAATATATTCGTGAAGCACTTGGAAGCGATCATCCCGAACTGCGTTGTGCGGGGATCAGAATGGCTCGTCAAGCAAACCTTGCAACCGCAGATTATGTTCCATCTTTGCTCAAAGATTCATCCCCGGCAGTCCTTCGAGAAATCGCGGTGGCGCTTCGCGAAGATCGATCTGAGCAGATGCCTACCTACTGGACAGCACTTGTAAATCGCTATGACGGCAAAGATCGCTGGATGTTAGAGGCTCTCGGAATTGCGGCGATGGACCGATGGGACGATTGCTTGAAAGCGTGGCTACCGAAAGCTCAAAGTAGTCTCGGCGAAAAAGCGACTCGCGATATTGTTTGGCGGAGCCGTTCGAAGATGGCAGCACCCGTGATCGCTCAAGTTCTTGAAATGCCCTCTTTGCCAAGCGATGAAGTAGATCGGTTCTTTCGGGCGTTAGATTTTCAAGATGAAGAATCGCGGGTCAAAGCTCTAAGAAGCCTAGTCGAGCTGGCAACCGTCGCAAGCGGGATACCTGTCACTCGAAAACGTCTTGTCGCAACCGATTCCAACGCAGCTTCTCCACAACGAGATCGTATCGTTGCCGAGTCTGCTTTGCGATTGGGCGACATCGACGTGAACAAGGACCCGCGTCTTGCGGCGGCTGTGAGAAGATATGTAGCAACCCTTGGCGATGATCCGAAACAACTTAAAATCATTAAGCAATTAAAGATCGCAGGAATGACCAATCGGCTTCTGGAACTTGCGACTACTTGGGGGCAGTCGACTCAGGCTGTTCAGTCTCTAGACTTGGCTTTAGAACAAGGCGTTGGACCGGAGCTAGAAAAGAAGCTGGTTGCAGCCAATGCGTCTGCGACTGAAATCAATTTTGCAAAACTACTTGGCTTGAGTAAACGTGGTGATGCCAAGAACATTCTTAGAAGAGTTCTCGTCGACTCAACAACAATTTCTCAACTACGCATGGACGCTGCGACCGGGCTCGCGGACAGCGCCGCGGGTCAGAAATTCTTGATTGAACTTGCCAAATCAGGGAAGTTACCGGCAGAGACAAAGCTACTGATTGGACCTGTATTGAGAAGCTCGCAAGATGAATCAGTGAAGTCCGCAGCGAACGAACTTTTCCCCTCCATGAAAACTTCCAAAGCGAATCTTCCACCTGTCACCGAGCTTGCCAAACGGACCGGAGATTTGACGCAAGGCAAGACCCTCTTCGATGGCGTAGCGACTTGTAGCCAGTGTCACATGGTGGGTAGTCAAGGCAAAAACGTTGGGCCGGCACTCAACGAGATCGGCGACAAGCTTTCTAAAGAAGCAATGTACGTTTCCATCCTAGATCCCAGTGCCGGAATCAGCCACAACTTCGAAGCTTACACGGCTCTTATGGATGATGGCAGCATTGTGACGGGATTGTTGGTGTCAGAAACTGAATCTACCTTGATCCTAAAAGATTCAAAGGGAATTGAACGCTCAATGATCCGCAACGAGATCGAAGAATACAAGAAGCAAGAAAAGTCATTGATGCCTGAAAACCTTCAAGAAACAATAGACGAACAAGGTCTCGTGGATCTGATCGAATACTTAGTAAGCCTCAAGAAGGCCGCTTAAGTCACAAAGTTCGTATCAATGTTACGAACTTTGAATTAGTTTTAGTAAGCCGGGGTGTGTTTGCGCACCTAGCACGAATCGCAAGCTAATGGTTCCCGTTGGGAGGTCGCTAGCTTGCGCGGCGTGCACGGTACACTTTTCCCCAGCAATTGCTTAAGGTGAGGATTTGAGTCGAGCCTAGTTGTTGTTATTAAAGCGACACTTGCATAAGCCCACCTCAGCGGTCAGTCAATGCGGCAAGATTGCAGGGCGAAGTAGAGCGAGTTTCAGGCAGGACTCACGGACGAATTCGAGACGCCTGGTCGGTTAGATAGGTACAGAAATACCTTTGGGTGCAGGCAGCTAATCGGTTTGCTACGCCAATTTCATGGCTAGTATTTTCCACAGTAGTCGATGGCTTGGGCGATCTCGGTCTTGAGCCTGCTTCGATCGACAATCCGATCGATGTAACCATGCTCGAGCAAGAACTCGCTTGTTTGAAACCCTACTGGTAGCTCGATCTTCATGGTTGCTTTGATCGTCCGAGGACCAGCAAAGCCGATCAAGGCCTTTGGTTCAGCGAATACCAAGTCGCCCAAAGATGCGAAGCTCGCTGCCACGCCACCCATGGTTGGATTGGTTAAAACGCTTATGTAAAGCCCACCACTTTTGTGATACCTCGCTAATGCCGCAGACACTTTGGCCATCTGCATGAGCGATAGAATCCCCTCGTGCATACGAGCTCCGCCACCACTAGCACTAATAATGATCAGCGGCAGGGTTTGCTCGGTTGCTCGTTCGACCAGTCGTGCCAAGCGTTCGCCAACCACAGACCCCATGCTGCCCATGATAAACGCGGAATCGGTGACGCCAATCGCAACGCGACGAGCTCGAATCATGCCGGTCCCAGTAATCGCCGCATCGGTCAACCCAGTACGATCTTGCTCTCCTAGCAATCGCTCTGCGTAACGCTTTTTATCCGAAAACGATAGCGGATCTGTCGGCAGAATATTCGCGTCCCAAGCCTCGAAGGTCCCTTCATCCAAAACTTGAACCAGTCGATCACGTGCGGAAACATAAAGATGAAACCGGCATTTAGGGCAAATGTTGGACTGTCGCTCAGCCTCTTTACGATAGATTGAACTCGAGCAACCCGGACACTTAATCCAAAGCCCTTCGGGGACGCCTCGTTTTTTTGCGATTTGTTCGGAATCAGGAATCGAGTCAGTTTGCTGGGACATTTTTAATTAGATCTTCGTGTTTTGTTCGCAATGCGGGTATATCGCGGGTTTGCTCCGACAGGTTTGCTATACCATCGCGAGTCGATTCCCTTGAAGAGCGATCAGCTCCCAAGAGCCTCCATCTTTCTCCGCTTTCCACAAGTCCCCCAGTTCGCCAGCAACTAATAGTTGACGCACAAGGCTGGCCAGTGGATCAGGAACTACCAAAAGTATAAACTCGTTCTTATGCTTTTTAACGAGCTTTTCAACGGTTTTTCGTACTCGGTCCTGAGCGTCTTCTAGTCGTTCACCACCGGGAGGAGCAAACGCCTCTGGGTGTTCTTGGATGTTTTTATAGACAGTGGGCTGAGTGCGGCGGACTTCGTCAATCAGCTTTCCTTGCCAAAGCCCATGATCCACGTTTTGCATGCAGTCGAGCAGTTTTACTCGACCATCAACCGCCTTGGCCAACACCCCAGCAGTCTCTTGAGCAGATTGGCACGGAGCTGAATAAATCGCGTCAAAACTGGATTGCTCCGGCATCTGAGATAACTCCTGAACGATCTCCTTCGCTACAGAATTGGCCTGCTGAAGGCCTTTTTCACATAACGGGATGTCCAGACAACCTTTTATACGCCCCTCTTCATCAAAAGAGGTTGCTCCAGGGCGAACTAAACAAATCTTGACCATACCACCTTTTCCAAAAGCCATGAAACATCGAGCAGTCGAACACTCGACCCTCGCACCACTTCGATCGTTTTTCTCTTTAACACTTGCTCGTCTTCGCCACATCCATGGACACATTTGCGATGGATTGATGCAAGTGCGCCAACGCTTGGCAATAATCAGGTTGCTTGAAAATTGCTGAACCAACCACTAGCATGTCCGCTCCAGCCGCGACACACTTCCCGGCCGTCTCAACGTTGACCCCACCGTCGACTTCTAACAATAAATCGGGACCAAATTCAGTTCGGAGTTTCAAGAGTCGCTCCAACGCAGTTGGATTGAAGGCCTGTCCACCGAATCCTGCCTCAACACTCATGATAAGTACCAAATCGCAAATCGATACGAACGGCAACAGCTTTTCCATCGGCGTCGAAGGATTGATTGCCAGTCCTGCCGCGCAGCCCATCGATCGAATCGTCTCCAGCAGTTCCGCATCCCCAGGGCTCTTGAGCGTTTCAACGTGAAAAGTAATCAAATCAGCCCCCGCATCGACAAACGCTTTCGCATATTTCGCTGGCGATTCGATCATCAAATGGACATCGACAGGCAATTGGGTTCGTTTTCGAATCGCTTCGACAATGGGCATCCCATAAGTCATGTTGGGGACAAAAACACCATCCATGACGTCCAAGTGCAATGCCTCGACCCCGGCCTCCTCAAGGAGTTCGACTTCGCGGGCTAAATTCCCGAAATCGCAAAGAAGCATCGACGGCAACACCACAGGTTTGGATTGTCGAAGCTTTTTTAAAGGTTTTTGAAAGTCTTGTTCGGACATATTGCTAGGTAGACCCGCGAGGCCAATCACTAAATCGCGGGTTAACAACTCTTTTTTACTCGAATGGAGCGTCGGTTTGTACTCAACACCTCTATAACGATAGCCACACTTACACACTTCAATCAATAGCTACATGGGGGGTTGAAAGCCACCACTCAAATTCTACTTCTTAGGAGTCGATGCCGCAGCCGCAGGCAGCATCGCCACAATGTCACCTTCAATTTGATAAGGCAGATTCGAGGTCGCTTGAACCACGACACTCTTTTCGTTCAAAAGCATCGTCACAGGCAACGACAAAATCCCCAAGTCGACAGCGAGCTTACTGTCCATACCGCCCGCCTCGTACAAGTGATCCCAGTTGAAATCCTTATTTTCCCGAAGGAACTCAATCGCGTTGCGTTTGTCGGTGTCAACGTTGATGCCGACTATCGCCAGTTTGTTGCCGTAACGCTCTCGCAGCCGCTGAAGTCGTTGCATATCCGCCTTGCATGATGCAACGTTGGATGCCCAGTAGTGTACGATCACTGGTCGTTTAAGCGCGGCCAACTTCACGGGCTTTCCTTCCAGCGTTACCCCTTCAAACAGGACTGGTCGACCGACAATGTTCAAACGAGCCAACGCTCCGGAAGCTTTGTTTCCTTGGGACGTTCCAGGATATTCCTTTGCGATCCGCTCGTACCACTTCGCCGCAGACTTCACGTCGCCAGTGACTTCACTGTTGAATCCAAGCTGAATCATCGCATCTGCCGCGTCGCTGCTTTGGGGGAAGGCATTGATAAAAGCTTCCAACTTTTCTAAGTGAGCCTTTTGAACCGATTCAAAATTAACATCTTTATCGGCAAGTGAGCCCGTATATTCTGCCCCAAGAATCCGATACGCGACGTAGGAAGTCTCCTGCTTAGCTTTTTCGTTCCGCTGAATGGAATCTTCAAGCTTTTTCAGCCGCTCGATCCCCTCCGGATAGTCACCCGATTGGACAGCCACAAAAACTTGATCAGCCATTTGATGAATCCAAGTTTGAATGTCTTCGGGCGAGTTTGACTCGGCAATCAGTCGTTCGTATAAAGTCGCTCTTTGTGCGTGAGTGGTTGCTTTGTTGCTAGAAGGGTCCTTCAGCTTTGCATCTAGTGCCTCCAGCTCTTTGAGCAGATTCAACATGGTCGCTGACATCTCCCCTGGAAGCCCACCGCCCGCTGGAGCCATCCGGTTGACCTCAGCAGAGGCAAAGAAAAGACCATTTTCTGGAATCGGGACACCAGCCTTCATCAGTCGCGGCACATCAATCATTCGCCAGCTTTGGTTAACCTGAATCAAAGTACCGATCAAAAGCTGCTGTGGCCCCGAAGACGTCTCAACCACAGCCATCACATTTTCGTAAGCCAACACATCGGCAGTCGAGCCTTCAGTCCCAGCGGGAACAATTCCAGGCTTATCGGCTCCAAAATTGACCCAACGACTTGTGGCATCGATTACTTTTTGCGAGGCCAACAACTTTTGAAACTGCTCTGGAGCGCCACCAATTCGTTCCTTGAGCGCAACGGTCTTTTGCGGTCCCAGGCCCAATTCATCTAACTCGAAATCGGTCAGCATTAGCCTTTCCAAGCGTTTCGCATCTGATTCCCTCAAAGCCGTGACCACCTCAGAAGTTACTTCCTCAGCCGAAATAGCTTTCCAAGCATCAATGACTCCGTCCTCGTCGCGATCGACTCCCCATCGCATACCAGATGTCC
Source organism: Pirellulaceae bacterium (assembly GCA_031412775.1). GTDB lineage: Bacteria > Planctomycetota > Planctomycetia > Pirellulales > Pirellulaceae > JAIYDQ01. Next base: position 8,948 of record JANODQ010000233.1, read on the forward strand.
CCATCCACCGCGACTGATCGATTTTGTCATTAAAATCGCTATCAATGTCGCGATAAACCTCGACTCCGTTGCCGTAAAAGGAAATTTGATCGATTTTTTTATCGCCGTTGGTATCAGCCAACCAACGAATCGGTTCGCCATTGGGGCCCGAGATTAACAAGCCCACCACACCGTTGCGGGTTTCGTATTTTCCCGTGCAGTTCGAGTAATCCGCCGGATCGGTTTTATTGAAATCAGCATCTTTTTGCTTCGCAGCACGCGAAAGCATTTTGGCTAATTGAGCCGGTTCGATGTCGGCTGCAGCCGCAATTGAGAAAAATGACGAGGCCGCGCAAGCTGCCAAAATGGGAGCCTTCCAGCCGGTGCGGCCAATATGCGACGCCAAAAGACTGCTAAAAAGTCCAATTAAATCGTGTCTGACGCTCATCCAACAGCTCCATGTTTTCCATAACGAATTCTCCAGCACGCTGGAGGTTGACAGGCCCGAACCTTAGGCTAACATTTCGACTCTACCTGACATCTGGTTGTTTTACCAATATCGATCTGACGCAGGAAGAATAGTTTGTTGATAACTTTGTGTTCTGCGCGCGTAGCTCAGTTGGTTAGAGCGCGTCCCTGATAAGGACGAGGTCCGTGGTTCGAGTCCACGCGTGCGCACTACCCGATCTGCAGTTGCCAAGCAACACATCAGTCGAGTAAGATAGTTCAATAGTTAGTCTCGGGGATGTAGCTCAGTTGGGAGAGCATCTGCTTTGCAAGCAGAGGGTCATGGGTTCAAGTCCCTTCATCTCCATCAAAAAACCCTGTTTTCCCAGTGAAAACAGGGTTTTTTCTTGGTCTTTAGGCAAAAGCGAACTGTTAGCGCACTGGATTTTGCACGGCTCTTGCGGTGTGGAAGATGTACCGCAATTTCCTGCAATTTCCATGGGTAGGGGTTCGGTAGACTGTTGTAACAGTTCGCGCCAGAGTGCGCTTTTTTCGGAAGATTCTTTCCCGTTTGACGCATTGTCGAAATCGCTTTGCGTAACTAGCAAGTAATTCTTTTTTGCCACGATTTCAGAATTCCCCATCCACTTACAAACTACGTGCGTCGGGTGGATCGCTTCGAGCTCGGTTTGGCGGCTGGCTCGCATCGAATGGAAGAGTCGCTTCCACGGCTGCAATCCGGCTTTCTTGAGCTTCTTCAATAGCTGGGTTCGTAGATTCGCGTTTGCCCACCCTCCCGGCCTCATCGCGGCGGCTCGGTATTCGGGTTTGTCGATGACATACTCGGCGTCGCCGGGCGTGATCTCTCGGAGGTCTTCAAGGATCGCTTTCAATTCGGGGAACAATGGAACGGTTCTAACTCCGCGACCTTCGTGGTGTTCTACCTTGGGTTCGGGAACACTCATTCGATCGTGC
>JANODQ010000234.1:0-5940 GCA_031412775.1 Pirellulaceae bacterium
TCAAGCGGACGCCTGGCATCATCATTCTGATGCGCTGACCTCTTTAGCCGCCTTCATAGGTATCACGATTGCTTTGGTTGGCGGGCCTGGTTATGAACCGGCCGATGATTGGGCCGCCTTGGTCGCCTGTGTGATTATTGCTTACAGCAGTTTTAGGATATTGTGGATGGCTGTTAAGGATTTATTAGACGCATCACCTCCGAAGAAATTCGAAGAGCAAGTGAGAGTTCTTGCCTTGGGAGTTGATGGCGTACAAGCTATTGAAAAATGCAAGATCAGGAAGAGCGGTACTGCGTATTTTGTGGAAATTCACGTCGAGGTAAATGGAATTGAAACTGTACAACGAGGGCACGATATTGGCGGCCATGTACGGAGCGTGCTGCGTGAATCAAATCTGAGGATCGCAGACGCATTTATCCATATCGAACCTCATGCAACAACGCCCAGTTTAAACCTGCGCTAAGGTTACGGGTCTCTCTAGAAATTTTTTATTGCAAGTTATAACTATGGCTTTTAATATAATTGCCAAGAAGGCAACGGTGACCGAGGTCGGGCACGGTTGATCCGCAAACGCGAAATTCAATAAGTCCGCTTCAGTAAAATGGGTGCCTTCGACAAACGACGCTTGGCACAGTTTAGTTTCGCTGAATCGCATTTACAAAGTCCAGTAACGCTGCAAACTTACAGTCTATTCTAAATGAAAAACGAAGAGTTCTGGCTAGTTGAAATTGGTGTCGGGCTGGGACCTGTGTCTCTGGCGATGGAATACGACCAGTTACGGCAGGTACTATGTGATCATCACATCGATGCGGACAATCTGTTGCTTGACAGGTCTGGAATACTTGCCGTGCCAGAGATGAATAGTCAATTACTATTTTCGCATACTGAACCTCGGATTCTACGTCAGATCGACGTGAATGACGATCGCATTCGATTCGGTGGGCTGCCGGTGATTGGAAAGCGGGTGCATGAGATTCTTGGGATGTTTAAGGCATCTCGAAAAGAAACTCTTTGGTCCAACGACGGGCGCAGCGATGGCGATTCGCATGCAAGTCAAAGCGGTGAAATGGCAACGGCCAGTCGTGACCTGCTCGCTAGCGGAACACTATGGATCACATCGCTTGGACTGGGCATGACGCTGCGCGATGGATTGATTGCATCGGTCCATTTATGCGATCCTGCGGATTCGCCGAGCGTTGGCTTAGGACCATGGACGAAAGAGCAACAGAGGTTGTCGGAAGTCCGAGAAATGCCAGTTTCGTCTGGTTCAATTCATGGTGAAACCATGGTTGATCAAACCATCTTTCGCAGATACTTGGAGAGATCGATCTTGTTAATGGCGATGTTTGTCTCGTCAGGTTTTGTTTTATGGTGGGGGGTAAGTTTACAACGAAGTTGGGACGCCGTACCCGATGTACCGGCGGTGGTTGCCGCAGTAGACCCGCCTCCTCCGGCTTTCTTTCCAGACAAGATCACGGTCACTTTTACGGACTCGGCGGGTGCCGAGCGTCGACAAAACTTGGACCACACTCAGTTCTTGACGACGCCTAAATTGGGCGACGAGGTTAACGTAAAATTCTTGCCTGACTCACCCGAGATGGTACTTGGCCCAGTCGGCTATCGTGATGTCGGTTTTAACACTGCATTCCCCTATGGAATGGGATTACTTGCAATCGGTTCCACTTTGCAATTAGTTGTGTTAAGCACGACGGCCGCTCGACGACGGAAAGCGGCATTTTTAAACCGGTAGTTGCGTCGATCCGAAAAGCCGCTGTGTGCAGCTTATTTTAGAGTGCAGTTCATTTTAGAACAAAGGTGCCTTACCGGTAGCGCGACGCCATGCAGACAATTGTCCCAGGTGAAGGTTCGTGTGAGCCACAAGAAGGAAGGTTGCCATGTCGCCAACGGTTGGTAGTGCCTCTTCGAAAAAGCCGAGCTTCTGTGGTTTACTTAGCCCTTCGCCAGTTGCTGCTTGGTATAGGTCGGCTGCATGTCGAAAAGCAGCCTCGAATATTTTGAGAAGATCTTCCTTCGATGGATAGTCACTTCGATTTTGCGTCAACGGCTTTTTGGTATCAGCCTTTTCATTCCAGCCAGCGGGGCAGACTCCCTGGCCACCGAGTAGGTTCGAAGCGTAGCCGGCACAGCGGTTTCTACTCGCGCGGCTTCTTTTCTTTCAATCGCCGTGTTTGGAATGACGTGCCAGATCTGTGGATGCAAAGTGTGTTTCTTGAAAAGATCGAATGCGTCGTCATGAACGCTCCAGAACGCGAAGAATTTGATTCCATGCTTTTTCTATTCAAGGATCTCTTGCTCGAAAGTTGGAACGTGCTCCTTTCGCCAGTCGTAAGCGCAACGGCGAATGCCGCGCTCCTTAAGCATCGCAACACGCTCGACGGGGCCTCGCTTCTTCGCATCAAACGGGACAATGCGGCAAGCAACAAGATTGTCGCGGTCAAGTACATTCGTGTCCTCTGAAAGCGTCATTCTAGCAGGCAGATTCACTAGACACGTTATAACAAGTACTCCAATGAAAACCCAACCCAAGCAGTTTATCATTACTTGGAATCCTAAAAATCTGAGCTTGAATCAGTGTTTTTTATCGTGAGCAGGTTTCGCATGAGCAAAGTATGCCAGAGCGCTGCACCTCCCACATCAACGGAAAGAATGGAAGCGTAAGGTAGGAACAAGATCAACTCAAGCGGCGGTTCTCGTCAGTGACCGGAATGTCGACCAACACAACACCCAAGAGAATGAAATTTCCAAATTGAGGGTGAATCACATTTCGGTGAAGCCCAATGTGCCCCATGCCAGCAGCAACCGCAAGCGGCTTCAGCGAGATCGACTGCATCTTGCCAGGTAACAGATCCATCTCCATTGTAAACGCGATCGGCGGATTTACCGCCCGTATCCCACGTTTGGCTAACGCGACGACGATATGTCGCGAAACCTCATTGACCTTATCACCGGCTTCATGAAATTCTGCTTCATGAGAAGTGATTATCTCTAGGCTTTATTTCTAAACAGCCACGTTATCCTCTTTCGCTCAGCGAAAGGTTCTTTTTATTGCTTCTATCGCGACGCGAAAGGCGACTTTAAAAACAAAGTCTAGGCCTTAGCGTCCGATGGCCTGTTACTCGAAATTATTCAGTAAGACTTTGTCATCTACTATTCTATTTCGATCATTCACTAACGCGAATTCACTAATCGCCTTCTGCTAACTTGCGTTTCAAATGAGTTAAGCCAACTCATGTCTGCGAGCGCAATGTCCTTGCTGTGAGCCTGCGAAGAGCTTGAAAGCGACAACGGAGCGCTAATCGGCACACTGTTTGGAACACTGATAGGAGCGACGATTCCGCCGGCTTGTTGGTTGATGAGCAGGACGTTGGTGTCTTGGCCGTTAACTCTGCCGTCGCGATTGAGATCGTAGATGTTGTTCACGAGCGCTGAGTTGGCGCTTGGGGACTGATTCAACAACATTTGATTCGTGTCTTGTCCATTGACTCTCAATCGCGTGGCGGTGTTGCCAAAGTTCAATTCTCCGATCACGTTACCGAAGTAGAAAACATCATTCGTTGCAAGACCTGTGTTTGCGTTTGCCAACACGGTCACGCGCAGCCAAGTGTTCCGCAGTGTGTTGTCGGGGAAGGTGATCTTCACTCGCGATGACCCGCCGACGCCACTTCCAGCAAGAATCGTGGCCGATGGGATTGCCGCTCCAGGCAAAACGTCGAATCCAAGTGGATTGATGCCATCCCATCGGGAGAATTGCAAACTCGCCAAGATTTGACTGTCAGATGTCGTGGCGGATAAATCATTGATATCAACGATGATTCCATTGAGTCCACGCGCATAGTTCGTGTAGTTGGCGAACGTCGATGCTCCACCAGGAAGCAACGCACTCTTGTCACTTGCGATGGCAGCATCTGCGGCACCAGTACTGCTTAGATTTGGACCCATCGCGTTGTTATAAAACACACGTCGATTTGCGATCGTTGCAGCGATTATATTCGCTGTGGTGACAGCCGTTGTGTTGACCGAGTAGTTAGTGGCATCGGCACCGCTCAAGCTGAGGCCCATGGCGGTTACGGTCTTGTTGTTACCAATCGCAGCGGTATCAAAGGTTGCGGTACCGCCGATGTAACTCACTGTGTCCCCGGAGAAGACACTTGCAAGCGAACGAGTCAGAATTGTCGCCGACGTCGTTCCATCGAACACTTTGTCAACTGCTGTGATGCTGCCTGTTAGTGAAAACGGGGTGATTTGGAACGGAGTGATTGCGGATTGGGCCGAATTGTTGGTTGCGTTACCTGCCGTGAATGCCCGTACGAAATAGGTGCCGACATTTTCGGGAGCCGAAATGGTGGTTGCGCCCAGAGAATCGCTGTAGTAAACAAAGCTGAGCACTGGAGCTGGAGAGTTGCTGCCAGCGACGGAAGCTGTCGCAACATACACTGCGTTGTTATAGGCTCTGCTCGTTGAAGTGACCGTCACCGTCGGAGTGGCAACGCCTGCAACAATAACGCTCGCATTGGGTAGACTCCATGCACCACGACCTAATGTCCCAACAACAAGCACGTCATCCGTCGCGTCGTAGTCTAAATCATAGGAAATGACGTTGGGAAGTCCGCTTCCCACCAGCAACCAAGTTCCTAACGCAGCAGTAGTCGAGGCAAAAACACCCAGATTGGTTCCCACGACGATCGAGCTTGTCACGGCTCCGGCGATGTATGCGACAGACCGAAGGTCGCTGGCAAAGGAAAGTAAATTCCCAGTTATGTCGCTCCAAGACGCGCCGACGTTTGTCGTCTGAAAAACCTGATTGTTATCGATAACAAAGGCATTGGCCCAATCTCGGCTATTGACGGCTAGATCACGAATTTCCGACGTAGTTGGGTCGGAGGCTGTTGCCACGACGCTGCCGGTACCAGCCGTTCTCACGAATACATCACTGCTTCTGGCTGCCCAAACCAACTCTGGATTAGCCACATTGTTCTGAGTGCCACCGTACCAAATGGCGTTGGCGGTTATGCTGTTTGCACCAACGTTAGTGCCAATCGAAGTGACCGTTGCACCTGCATTCAACGACTCGTACAATCCGTTTGAACCTTGAATCAAAAGCCGTCCCCCGGCAACGGAGTTCGTTTCTACGGGCGTACGAAATGATCCCGTGATGGCGACGCTGCCGACGTTAGGTGTAAGGGACGGAAAAGTTGTCGATACCAATCCACCGGCAGCGTTCCAAACGGTTCGGCGAAAGCTACCAAGATTCTGGAAACTTGTATAGCGCACCGATTGGTTGTTGCCTGAAAGCTGAATGTTATCAACCGCGACATCTCCACCGTCGGCAGTGGAAAGTGAAACCCATCGAGTCGCGTTTGCGGTCGACTGATAAGTCGTGCCCGTATCCTGGTTGCCAGTGATCGCGACGTTACTCAACGAGTCCCATGTCACATCGTGTGCCTCGGTCACGCTTAAGTTACCGATCAAGGAGAACCAATCGCCAGTGTTGTTTTGGGGCGATGTGCGACGATAGATCCCGCCGTCGTCAACTTCGATTAAGGTCCCGTTTGCATCAAACGTCATCTCGCGAGAGTCAGCATGTGGAGAGCTATTGCTGGCTGTTCCACCTCCGACCGCGCCAAGCGTGTTGCGATGAGTAAGGTGCACAAATTGGCTTCCTACCGGTTGACTAGCGTTGCCCCGAAAAAGCCGTCCTGAGAAATCGTTTGCACCAATTGAATTCGGGAAGCTGCCTGTATCGCCAAAAGTTCGAGGCTGTCGGTCACCACCAACATAAACAAGGTTGGAATTGTTCGGGTCCGCAACGATGGAGAAGTGGATCGCACCTTGGCCGCCAGCGATATCTTCTGGAGCTCCGTTCGATGGGCCCTTACCGCCACTGGGATTCAAACCTACGTCGGTGCCATTTTCATTGGT
>JANODQ010000235.1:0-4389 GCA_031412775.1 Pirellulaceae bacterium
TGCTGGGACCAATGGTATCCGGAAGCAGCAAGGCTTTTTGCGTTGGCGGGTGCTGAGATTATCTTTTACCCAACTGCAATCGGCTGGAACGCGGTAGATAAGCCTAAGTACGGAGTCAGCCAGCACGTCGCATGGGAAACGATGATGCGTTCTCATGCGATCGCCAACGGATGTTTTGTAGCTGCGGCTAATCGTGTTGGGGTCGAGTCAGAGATTGAATTCTGGGGAGCTTCGTTCGCCTTTGACCCATACGGAAACTTGTTGCATCGCGCTTCGCATACTGAAGAGGCGATCGTGGTTGTCGACTGCGACTTGACAAGCCTTGATGCTGCAAGAACACACTGGCCTTTTTTACGCGATCGTCGAATCGACGCTTACCAAGACCTTACCAAAAGATGGATCGGACCATGAGCGAACCGACGACATTACCATTACCAGACGACAGCGTGACTGCGTCTCAAGCAGGGTTTCGTTGGGTAGCCGAATGGGAGCCTCACGAAGCGACATGGATTTCGTGGCCTCACAATTTGAAAACGTGGCCGAATCGATTTGAGAAAATCCCACAAACATTTGAGCGACTAGTCGGTGCAATCGCCGAGGTCGAGCAGGTTCATGTGCTGGGTGGCCCGCCAGAATCATTAGCTGTGGCAAATGACTTACTTGCAGGCATGCCGAATGTAACCGTTCATCCAACGAAAACGAATGATTGTTGGATTCGCGATTTTGGACCAACGTTCCTGCTCAGCAACGATGGGACTCAGCTTGGTGCCGTGGATTGGATATTTAATGCTTGGGGCGGCAAGTATCCGCCGTTTGATGACGACGCAGACAACGCGCGTAGGATCTGCAATATTTTAGATGCCAAGCGCTTTATTTCGCCTCTTACATGCGAAGGTGGAAGTCTGGAAACCGACGGGAAAGGAACCCTATTAACGACCAGTAGCTGCCTGCTGTCGCTGAGTCGAAATGCTGATTACTCGCGACAGCAAGTCGAAGAAGAGTTGATGCGACAATTATCAGTGGAACGTATTTTGTGGATCGATGGTGGCTTGCTTGCCGGTGATGATACCGATGGGCACATCGATCAGCTTGTGCGTTTCATTCGGCCTGGACTAGTCGTGGCTGCTTTGTCTTTCTCATCGGATGATTCGAATGCCGCACCGCTCGAGTTGCAATTTCAAAACTTGCGTTCTGCGCGAGACGCTTCTGATCGATTGCTAGAAATCATTCCGCTTCGAACGCCACCGCCGCGTTACATTCAAGGTCAGCGAGTTCCTGAGAGTTACTGTAATTTTTATATCGCAAATGAAATCGTGATCGTGCCTACGTTCGGTTTTCGAGAGACAGATGAAGCTGCGATTCGCACGCTTGGAGAGCTGATGCCCGATCGTCGCATGGTTCCCATTGATGCAAGCGATTTGATTTGGGGGCGTGGAGCGTTTCACTGTGTTACGCAACAGCAACCGCAAACCCGACCGGAACCTACAGCCTCTTGATCATCTCTTGAGTCATCTCTGAAACAGTTCACACATGACAAGGCAAACACATCGTATTTGCATGAGTAGCGACGTTCGCGACGACGAGTCGCGAGAGATCTTGGTTGCAGGGCTGGTCATAGCCATCTTTCGCAACGAAGGCAATCTTTTTGCGATGGATGGGATGTGCATGCATCAGGGAGGTCCGATTGCGAGAGGAAAGGTCGAGGGCGGTTGTGTGACGTGTCCTTGGCATGGCTGGCAGTACGAATTGGACTCGGGCAACAATGCTGCGACAGGTAAACCGATGCTTAGCACTTATCCGATCCGAGATAATGAAGGTTGGATCGAAATTGAAATACCAACTAAGTAGCCAAGTTGCGTATCCGCAGTAGATGATCTGCTGAGTTTCAAGCGATTGTCGTCAGCTAGTCAAAGCGATAATCATTGACGGTTACTTATTGGTCCCTACTTGCCAATATCCAGGTTTCGAGCGACGATTAAGCCCGAGGATGCTGGAAAGCAACTCGCCATTTGTGACGGTGAGATAACAAGACTTTAAGAGAGAAGAAGATGCTCGAAATTCAATTGCCTGATGGAACTATCGTTTCACATCCCGATTCTGCTACTTCATTGACTGTTGCCGAGGCGATCGGTGCAAGGCTCGCCAAAGCGGTCATCGCAGCGAAGATTGGCGATAAGATCATTGACGCGTCGAAGCCACTGTCGGAGTTTGCGGGCGACGGGCCAATTCCGCTCAAACTGCTAACCGACCGTGATCCAGAATCGCTCGGCGTTCTTCGACATTCCTGTGCGCACGTGATGGCCCGTGCAATCATGCGAATTTTCCCCGATGTTTCACTGGCCTTTGGACCCACAATCGCCGGTGGTTACTACTATGATTTTGATTTGAATCACAAGCTGAACGAATCCGATTTCGCGTTGATCGAAGCGGAAATGGCAAAGATCGTAGAAAAGGCAGAACCATTCGAAAATTTTGTGCTCAATAGAAAAGAAGCTGTCGAGCTTTGCCGCGGCTTAAGTCAATCACTGAAGGTCGAGCACATCGAGACCGGGCTTGCAAGCCACAGCGAGCTTGGCTTTTATCGGCAGGGAGAATTTGTCGATTTGTGCCGCGGTCCTCACGTCCCTGATGCGGGTAGGATCAAGGCCTTTAAGATCATGAATGTCGCGGGCTCGCACTGGAAAGGCGATGTTTCCGGGAAAGCATTGCAGCGAGTCTATGGAACGGCATGGTTTAGTGCAAAAGATCTTCAAGCACACTTAGAACAAATCGAAGAAGCCAAACGTCGCGACCACCGCGTGATCGGAAAGAGACTCGGGTTGTTCCAGATCTCGCCGGAAGTCGGATCGGGCTTGTGCTTGTGGCTACCTAAGGGTGCCCGAGTGCGAATGGTGCTCGAAGACTTCCTTAGGAACGAGCTATTGAAGCGTGGCTATGAACCCGTCTACAGCCCGCACCTTGGTCGAGTCGAACTCTACGAAACGAGCGGTCACTTCCCCTATTATCGTGACAGCCAATTTCCACCGCTATTCGTCGAAAGCGCAGGTGCTCTTGTCGATGCGTGGATCGAGCGTTTGAAGAACCCACAAGGTTTGCTACCCGTGCATGAGAAAGCACTGTTGCAGGCGGCTGAAGTTTTAGGTTGTGAAGTGAAAACCTATTCGACGCTCACGAATGTTGATGACAAGATTGCCGTGCTTCAGCAATGGCAACAGCAAGGCGAACGATATCTTCTAAAGCCGATGAACTGCCCTCATCACGCGATGATTTTCAAATCGCAACCTCGGTCGTATAAGCAACTCCCATTACGGTTATTCGAGTTTGGTTCTGTCTACCGATTTGAACAAACGGGCGAACTTAACGGGATGTTGCGAGTGCGTGGTCTTACGCAAGACGATGCCCACTTGTTCTGTACGGCTGATCAAGTTGAAGAAGAGTTCCGGAACACTCTTGAGCTCACACGATTCGTTCTTAGGTGCGTGGGACTAGATGATTATCGAGTTCAACTATCGCTGCGAGATCCCAAGAGTGATAAGTATGTTGGCTCGGAGGAGAATTGGCAGCGAGCGGAAGCGTCGCTTCGAAAAGTGCTCGTAGAATCAGGAATGAATTTCTCTGCGGCAGAAGGCGAAGCTGCCTTCTACGGCCCTAAAGCAGATTTTATGGTGCGCGACTGTATCGGTCGGCAGTGGCAATTGGGAACCGTGCAGCTGGACTACAACCTGCCGGAACGGTTCCAGCTCGAGTACACAGGATCGGATAACAAAGCTCATCGACCGGTGATGATTCACCGAGCTCCGTTTGGATCGATGGAACGTTTTGTTGGAATGTTGATCGAGCACTTCGCCGGTGCATTTCCGCTTTGGTTGGCCCCAGAACAGATTCGAATTTGCCCATTGAGCGAAAAGACCAATGAATTCGCGTTGCAGGTTGAAAAACGCTTAACCGATGCTGGCTTCCGCGCGACGACCGATTTGCGTGGAGCGAAAGTTCAAGCGAAGATTCGTGACGCTCAGCTTGAACTGATTCCGTACATGGCAATCATTGGTCCGAAGGAAGCCGAGTCAGATTCGCTGGCCCTTCGTGATCGTTTGGATGGAGACCTGGGCTCTAAACCGATCGACGAAGTGATCGCTATGCTCACACGAGAAGTTTCCGAGCGAAAGATTCGTCACATCGCGAAAAAGGAATCTGAAACGGTAGAGGATAAAGCAAGCGAATTGTCCAACGAGTATTGATCTCAAAGGGCGGTTGCCGAACTCAGCACGCCAAAAGTGCTTTGTCCAAAAGAAAACCGGAAGGCTGTACTCGTATCAGATGTCGTAAGACATCTGTTACATCAGCTTCCTAGGGAATCTCAACCGACCTTTGAATTCTTACGAATCCAGC